>JBDTDX010000082.1:0-2711 GCA_039922815.1 Granulicella sp. | reverse complement strand
TGAAACACCTCGGCGAACCCCTCCTGCAACATGAAGGCGGAGGCCTTTTCGCAGCGTATTCCGCCGGTGCAGAACATCGCCACCTTGCGGTGCTTCGCCGGGTCCAGATGCTCGCGCACATACGCGGCAAAATCAGAGAACGTCTCCATCCCCGGATCGACCGCGTTCGCGAACGTCCCTTCCTCAACCTCATAGTGATTGCGCGTATCGAGCACCAGCACCTCCGGGTCCGCGATCAGCGCGTTCCAATCCTCCGGCTGCACATACGTTCCCGCCTGCGTCGGATCGACCTCCACCCCGCGAAAGGTAAGAATCTCCGGCTTCACCTTCAGCTTCAGCCGCCCAAACGGAGCCTCCTCCGCACTCGCGAACTTCACCTCGCTCCGCTCCAGGCCAATCCTCTCCCCAAGCAGATCCAGCAGCCGATCGATCACCGCAGCCGAGCCCGCCACCGTTCCGTTCACACCCTCCGCCGCAATCAGCATCGTGCCGCACAACTCCTCCTCGCTGAACGAGGCAGCCAGCTCCTCCCGCAGCGCAGCAGGGTCCGGCAACGCAACAAAACGATAAAAGGCGGCAATCGTATCCGGCATCCCTCCATTATCGACTGGCACCTCGAGATTCTGCATGTTTTGAAAGGGCGCGACTTCAGAGCAAAGTAGAAATTGGTGGAGCGCCTGCCGTCCTTTGTTTGTCATTCCCGAAGGGAATCTGCGTTTGCTATTGCCGGGGTGCCCCATCCTTCGCGCTCTTTGCGAAGGGTGGGATCGTACAACCTCACCCAAACACAAGCACCCCGCAAACATCCTTCGCCCCATTTACCCTAGCGACATGCCCGCGCACTTCACCCCCGCCGCCACAAAATTCCTCCGCGCCCTCAAGCGCAACAACGACCGCACATGGTTCAACGACCGCAAGCCGCTCTATGAGACCGAACTGAAAGCTCCCCTCCTCGCGCTCATCGCCGAGCTCAACGAGCACATGCTCGACTTCGCCCCGGCTCACGTCCGCCCGCCGCACAAGATCGCTCTCCGCATCTATCGCGACATCCGTTTCGCCAAGGACAAGCGCCCCTACAAGACTCACGTCTCCGCCTGGTGGGCGCACGACGGCCTGGCCAAAACCTCCGGCGCCGGCTACTACCTCCAGCTCAGCGGCGACCAACTCCTCATCGCCGCCGGTGTCTACATGCCCGAGCGCGAACAGCTTCTCGCCATCCGCCGCCATCTGCTCGACCATCACCAGGACTATCGCCGCATCCTCGCCGGCAAAAAACTTCGCGCCGCCTTCACCGAGTTCGAAGGCCCCTCAGGCAACAAGCTCACCCGTGCCCCCAAAGGCTTCCCCGCCGACCACCCCGCTATCGACCTTCTCCTTCACCGCCAGTGGGGCGTCTCCACCACCCTCCCAGCCGAACGCGCCTACCAGCCCACCCTCGCCAAAGAGATCGCCGCTCACTTCCGCCTCGCCGCGCCCCTCATCGACCTGCTCAACACCCCCCTCCAGCCCAAACCCAAAAAGCCCCTCTTCTAGGCTTGCGTGTCTCCCAAATTGCTCAAAACGGCCCAAAATGACCTCAAATTCAGAAAAACCGAAGAAAACCGCAAAAAACCTGTGGAAACCTAACAAAACCGGTTGACATTCCCCGCAGAAAGGCCGAAGGTGAATGGCGGTAGGTTCTCCGGACCCGCATAAACACTAGCGTTTCGCAGTCCTTCCCACGGAGAAAACCTCCGCAGTACTAACAACCTAGATCGAAGGAGTTCACAACATGGCAAAAGGAATGACCAAAACCGCACTCGTCCGTCACATGGCAGAGAAGCTCGAAATCACCAACAAGCAGGCTGCAGCTACCCTCGAACTGCTCGCAGAGACCGCCGTCAAAGAGACCAAAAAGAACGGCGAGTTCACCATCCCCGGCATCGGCAAGCTCGTCAAGGCAGAGCGCAAGGCTCGCCTCGGCCGCAACCCCCAGACCGGCGAGACCATCAAGATCAAGGCCAAGACCGTCGTTAAGTTCCGCGTCGCCAAGGTCGCTAAAGACACCATCGCTCCCGTCAAGAAGTAGTTCGCGGAATCGATGCAGGCGTAGCTCCGGCAGCCTTCCCCGGCCAGCCGGCAGCCACCATCCCGCTGTCTCTACCGTTCCCGGCAGAGGCAGCGGGCTTTTCTTTTCAAGCGCCACAAACGCCCGGGTGCCCCATCCTTTGCAGTCTCATCGCAAAGGGTGGGAACAACCCCTCCAATCCCAAACAAAAACTATCATCCTGAGTGAGCAACGCGAGCCGAAGGACCTGCATTTCGCTCGAACCGCCACTACGCCTTCTTCGGAAGAAATCCCCGCGCCACAAGATTCACGCCCGCCGCCACGATCACGCACTTCATCAGCAGAAACGCGTTGTACCGCCACCCCAGCACCGCGAACGATCCCGCAACGCCCACAAAATAAATCTCTCCCACGAGTGCCTGCCCCCAACGCGCCCGCGCTCCAGCCGCCGGAATCCTCGGCGTCAGCGACGGCACAATCGCCCGCACCTTCGCGCAATAAGCCGTGTAGGGCTCACCCAGCTTCGCCGTCAGAAACGGTTCCTCCGCACGGATCAACAGCAACTCCACCACGGCAATCATTACAATCGCGAACGCCGCTCCACTCAGCGGCATCAACAACGCCAGCGCCAGCGTATGCAGCCAGATCCCCAGGTACAGCGGAT
>JBDTDX010000081.1:0-6024 GCA_039922815.1 Granulicella sp. | reverse complement strand
TGGCCTCTTCGCCGACAGCGCGAATGCTCAGGCCGACCTTCTTCTCTTCCTGGTTCATCTTGACGATCTTGAACTCGTGCTCCTGATCGACATCGAGTTTGATCGGCTGATGGTTTGCATCGACCGCCTCGGAGACGTGGCAGAGACCCTCGACACCCTCAGCGATCTCGACAAAGGCTCCGAACTGCGCCGTGCGCAGAACCTTGCCCTTGATGACGTCGCCGATGCGGTGCTGCGCGAAGAAGGTATCCCAGACGTCGGGCTGCAACTGCTTGACGCCGAGTGAGAGGCGGCGGTTCTCCGGCTCAACGCCGAGGACAATCGCTTTGACCTTCTCGCCCTTCTTCAGGACCTCGGAAGGATGCTTGATGCGCTTGGTCCAGCTCAGGTTCGAGACGTGAACCAGGCCATCGATGCCGTCCTCGATCTCGATGAAAGCACCGAAGTCGGTCAGGTTACGAACGCGGCCTTCGATGATGGCGCCGATTGGATACTTGTCCTCAAGCTGCTCCCAGGGGTTGTCCTGGAGCTGCTTCATGCCGAGCGAGATGCGGCGGTCGTTCGGGTTGACGGAAAGAATAATGGTGTCCACCTCGTCGCCGGGCTTGACCATCTTCGACGGATGCTTCATCCGTTTGGACCAGGTCATCTCGGAGACGTGAACCAGACCTTCAATGCCCTGCTCGAGCTCAACGAAGGCACCGTAGTCGGTGACCGAAAGCACGCGCCCACGAACCTGCGCGCCGATCGGGTACCGCTCCGTGGCATCGAGCCATGGGTCAGGCGTCAACTGCTTGAAGCCGAGCGAAACGCGCTGTTTATCCTTGTCGAACTTGAGAACCTTGACCTGAATCTCATCGCCGACGTTGACGAGGTCGCGGGGATGCGTAAGACGGCCCCAGCTCATGTCGGTGATGTGCAGCAGGCCGTCGAGGCCGCCGAGATCGACGAATGCGCCGTAGTCAGTCAGATTCTTGACGGTGCCGGTAAGCACGCTGCCCTCTTCGAGGGTGGCGAGCGTAACCGACTTCTTCGCGTTCTGATCTTCTTCGAGCAGTTCCTTGCGGCTGATGACGACATTGCCGCGCTTCTTGTTCAGCTTGATGACGCGGACTTCGATCTCCGTGCCAATGTAGCCGTCAAGATTGCGGACGGGGCGAACCTCAACCTGCGAACCGGGAAGGAATGCCTTGATGCCGATGTCGACGGTCAGACCACCCTTGACGCGGCTGAGAACCATGCCTTTGACGGGCGTCTTATCGATCGAAGCCTGCTCGAGCGTGTCCCAGACCTTATGGCGCATCGCCTTGTCGTAGCTGACGAGATAACCGCCTTCGGACTCTTCGCGCTCGACCACCACCTCAACCGTGTCACCGGGCTGGAACTTGGAAACGCCGGCGGCGTCCAGAACCTGCTCCAGAGGAATGAGTCCCTCGGACTTGAGTCCGATGTCGACCACCACGTGCTTGTCGGTGATCTTGATCACGGTGCCGGTCACAATGACTTCTTCCGTGGTCAGATTCTGCGCGGCAGCAGCATCAGCAGCCTGCTCGCGATCGAAGTTGGCCAATGCAGCAGCGAAATCCGCGGCGTCATAATTCGGCTCTTCTTCGGGCTTTTCCGCAGACGCAGTCAGCGTTGCGGCTTCGCCAGAGTCTGACGACTCGGTGCTCTCGGTTGAACCAGCGCTGTGCTCAGTCGCATGCTGCTGGGTTGGGGTGGATTCAGAAGACAGCTCGGTGTGCTCCGCTGTCGGTTCGGGCGCTAGGGTTTCCAATTCGGTGTCGGTGTTCAGGGGTTGGCTCTCGGGGTGATTAGGATTGTGGTCGTCTACCATGATTGATGCGGACTCCGGGATCCAAGAGACTTGATCTCCAGCGTCAAACCATCGCAGGAACAGCCAGCGGTCCTGGAGAGGACCTGTCGCCTATTACCCTTCCGCTGTTAGGTATTCATCCAGCCAGAAGCGATCGCTCAAGCAGAGGAGCATCTGCACTTAGATCCCACACGCAGTAGCTCACCACAAAGCATATCAAGCGGAGAGGGTCGAGTCAATCGTAGGGATTGTCAAACGTCAGTCAATTAGAGCCTGTTTGAAGGAAATTGGGCATATGATCACGCCGTTGACAAAGGTGAACGATGTTTCCAGTGATTGTTCTCTCGCTTGGTTCTGTGTTGTATCTCGCAGCAGTCGTGATTTTGGCGCTTGGATATTTACGAACGCGGGACAAGGGCCTTCTATGGCTGGGCGTGGCAATTCTCATTTGGCCTTATCTATCCAGTTTGCTTGAGCGGGGCGAAAGCGTTCTCGCTCTGCGCGCGTCGGGCGGTCATTGGGCCGGGTTTTTCCCATTCAGCCTGGTTTCGCAAGGACAGACTTCTGTTGGCAGGCTCTATACTTCTCTCCATTCGCTCCATCACCTGATTGGAGCTGGGCTGCTGCTGGTTGTCGTACTTTATCTCGTCACGGGGAAATACGGTAGGTTGCAGACCATAGCCTGAGCGCTATACTCCGCCCATGGATCATCTCTGGACCCCTTGGCGCTACAGCTATGTGAGCCGCGTGAACCCCGACGCCCGCAAGGGAGTTCCAGCAGCGCTGGATGCCTGGCCTGCAGACGAAGACAAGCACTGCGTTTTCTGCAATTTGGTTGCTGCGGCCAATTATGCCATCCAGCATGGCATGGAGACCGAAACGGCTGACCGGGCGGCGCTGATCGTTCATCGTGCGGAACATTGCCTCATCTGCCTGAACGCCTTTCCCTATGGGACGGGTCATGTGCTGATCCTGCCCTACGAACACGTCGATTCGCTCGCGAAGCTCAAGGAGCCTGCGGCCGAGGAGATGATGCGGCTTGCGCAGAGGACCGAAACCGTACTCCGGCAGATCTATCGGCCTGATGGTCTCAATTTTGGGATGAATCTGGGAGAATCTGCCGGAGCGGGCGTTGCCGACCATCTCCACATGCATGCGCTGCCCCGGTGGAGCGGCGACACCAACTTCATGACGGTCGTGGCTGAGACGCGCATTTTACCCGAGGCGCTCGACGTGACATGGACAAAAATTCATGCGGAATTTGATCAGGCAACTCCTAACATCTAACACGCATCCACTTGAACAGGTAATCCACTGAGGTAACTTCCCGGTCGACCACGCTAAGAAAGGGGGGCACCAAATGCCTTTTCCGAGCAATCTTCCATCCCTTACTCCTCGCACGATGGTAGGAGCGTCCAAATTTTCCTCACCATTTTCAAATGTAAAGGGTTCCTTTTTAAGTGACATGCGGCCCCGATACATGTCTACACCCGTTCCACGCAAACCAGCCTCTTCGATTTTCTGTCTTCCAATGGAGCCAGAAGATGCGCATATCACTGGCGTCACCCGGTCCCTCACGCGACGGCTGCTGGCCTTGAATATTCGTCAGGCCTCATAGCTTTTTATCTCGCACTCCCAGCCTGAAAAAGCCTGCCTTCATCGGCGGGCTTTGTTGTGCAGGGACGCATCCGGCAAAATCACAGCGATGGTCGACGATGCCTGGGAATCCGGGTGACTTCGAAGTTGGTCGTCTGCCAGACGCCAGGGGCCACACGCTGGTAAACCCTTGTGTATCGGTAGGTTCCCTGTAACTCCTGGCCTTCGTTCGTTCCCTCGACCTGGGCCAGTGCGGTGACGATGGCGACATCGCCTACCAGCTTGATCTTGCGATCGCTTATATCGACCTTCGTAAGGAGCAGACTTTTATCGCGAAAACGATCGAGCTGCTGGGCTTTGGTGTTGGCCTCGCCCGTCATGGTGATGCCGATAAAGTCGGCGGACATCAGCCGGTCAATGGAGGCCACGTCTCCGGTAAGCTGGGCAACTCGCCACTGTTCTTCCAGGGCCTCGATCTCGTGTTTTTCGTTATGCTTGGCATTGTGTTTCGCAGCCGGATGAACCTTGGCGATGGCCTCGTGACCCGCCGCCACAGCCAAAACGAACAACAGCAGCCAGCCGAATTTTGCCGGGAGACGACGCCGCGATGGGAGAATGAGCCGCATGGTTCAAGGCGGATAGTAATCCGACCGCTGTCCAGAGTCAAAGCCGATTGTGAACCGGCAAGCGCGTAGGTGCTTGACAGACGCAACAGGGACCCTTCAGCAGATCGCGGAAAGGTTCTCGATACTGCGCTCTTTCATGAGCTGCAGCAGGCCGCCGATCGAATGCTCGTGAAAGTGCGGGGTAGCGCGGTGGGCTTCGAGCGCCGCCTGATCGGTATATTGCTCGTAGATCAGGGTGGTCGATGCGTCGTCTTCCACGAAATGAGCGATGTAACTGATGCAGCCGGGCTCCTGCCGCGATCCCTGGGTGAGGGCACGCATGTGTTCCCGCACCTGCTCGTGATCTTCCGGGCCAAACCGCATTCGGACGATAAAGCTGAGCATAGACTTTTCTCCCGTTCTGTTACGCGCGCAATGCATCTGCAAAAGCTGGGATGGTGATGGTCTCGGTGCGATCCGGGCCAGTGGAGACCATGCCGATCTTCGCTCCAGATTCTTTTTCGAGGAAGGCCAGGTAATCCTGCGCCAACTGCGGCAGCTTGTCGTACTCGGTAATGCCCTCGGTCTTGGAGTTCCAGCCCTTCAGAGTCGTATAGACCGGAACGATGGATTCATAACCCCGCATGTCCGCTGGAATTAAGTCGGTCAGCTTGCCGTTGATCTTGTAGCCGGTGCAGACGGGAATCTCCGCGCACTCGTCCATCACATCCATCTTGGTGACGACCAGCCACTCGGTCGCGTTGATCATGTTGCTGTAGCGCAGCAGCGGCAGATCGAGCCATCCGCAGCGGCGAGGACGACCGGTGACGGCGCCATACTCCTGCCCGCGAGCGCGCAGCAGGTCCGCGGAGTCGTCATGAATCTCTGTGGGGAACGGGCCTTCGCCTACGCGCGTTACATAGGCCTTGGTCACTCCGATGACGGTGCCGATTCGTGTCGGGCCGACACCTGTTCCAGTGACCGCGCCGCCCGCCGTTGCGGAAGACGAGGTAACAAACGGGTACGTCCCGTGGTCGATATCGAGCAGCGCGCCCTGCGCTCCTTCGAACATCACCTTCTGCCCGCCGGTGATGGCATCATTCAGCATGACGGCGGTGTCGGTGACGAAGGGTGCAAGCTGCTCGGCTGCCCGCGCGTACTCCTCGTACATGGTCTTGGGATCAAGCGGCTCGGTGCCGAAGAGCGCATGGGCGATGGTGTTCTTTTCGAAGCAGGCGTTCTGGATGTGGGTGCGCAGCAGGGCCGAGTTCAGCATATCGACCACGCGCAGGCCACTGCGGTGCATCTTGTCTTCGTAGGCCGGGCCGATGCCGCGGCTGGTGGTGCCGATCTTCGTGCGACCCGGAGCGTTCTCCGCTGCCAGCTCGATCATCCGGTGGTAGGGCAGGATCACCTGTGCCCGATTGGACACAAAAAGCTGCCCGTCGATCGGCAGGCCGACATCGCGCAACTTCTTAACCTCGCTGAGGAAGGCCATCGGATCGAGCACGACTCCGTTGCCGATAACGCCCTTGCAACCCGGCCGCAGCACGCCGCAGGGGATGAGCTGGAGGACGAATTTTTTGCCCTCGATGATGACCGTGTGCCCGGCGTTGTGGCCGCCGGCGTACCGCGCTACGACGTCGAATTTCTCCGACAGGACGTCGACGATCTTGCCTTTACCTTCATCGCCCCATTGGGCGCCCAGAATGACCGCTGATTTGCGCTGACTCACGACGGATGTGTACCCCGATGCTCAGATTGACTGAAAATGTGTGCGAAAAGCTGAAGCTGCACTACCTTCAATCATACCGTGTCCTTCGAACCGCTTTAGCTTGAGCAGGATTAGTTGTCCCCACCCAGTAGTTGCACCGCGTCGATCTCCTTATAGCCAGATCCTAGATTGGTGGCCATGGTGATCTTCACGCGGTTCGTCTTATAGGTCGTTTTGGGGAAGCTCAACAGGAGATAGTTGAGGCCACGGGTCGGGTCGGTTCCGCTCCAGAG
>JBDTDX010000080.1:0-27680 GCA_039922815.1 Granulicella sp. | reverse complement strand
TGTTATGGATACATTTCGAGCAGGAATGGCTGCGCTCGCAACTTTTATTCGCAAGTAGAGTCTTCATTCATAGCAGGTTCAGCTAGTGGGGGTATCTGCTCATTTGTGGAGGATGTATGGAACGACGTGGCAGTTATGAGAGATATCCGCAGATCGTCATGGCGCTCGCGGGCGTTTTGCTTTTTGGCGGTCATGCCATGGCGCAGACGACTTCGCCATCGACCGTACCGGACGCGCAGATTGAAGCGAATGTGTTGAAGGCGCTTGCAGGTGCTCCTCAACTCACGAATGAGAACATTATTTCGAATACCGTCTACGGTACGGTGACCCTTAGCGGCACCGTCAAAGACGAGCCGACACGTCAGATGGCCGAGTCGCTCGCTTCGAAGGCCGGTGGCGTCCAGAAAGTCGTCGACGAGCTGACTTTGGTGACGGAGAGCGGAGGCGCTATTGCGCAATCCGATGGGACGATGCCGTCGTCGACTTCAGGCCAGCCACAAGAGCACGCTCCTGATCCGGATACCTACGCCGTACAACATGATTATGGGGTTCCGGATGCGGCCGGTCAAAGCAATCCGCCGAACGATTCCATGAATCAAGGTCCAACTCCGTCGAATCAGACCTATGGGCCGCCGAACGCTGGTGCGCCAGATCAGCCTGGTCCCGGAGATCAGCAGGCCTATCCGCGACGGCCCTATCGGGGGCAGCGGCAGAATAATCCTCCTCCGCCTCCTTATGGCGCGCAGATGGAGGGCCAGCCTGTTACCGTGCCGCCTGGCGCTCTTCTGCGAGTTCGCATCAACGAGGGTCTTGACAGCAAACATACGCAACCAGGAACCCCATTCGATGCCATTGTCCTCAATGATGTAGTGGCTGATGGTGCCGTCGCGATCCCGCGCGGAGCAGGCGTCCAGGGGATTGTTGCAGATGCCAAGAGTGGTGGCGTGATTAAAGGACATGGAGAACTTCAGCTCCAGTTGACACAAGTTACCCTGGGCGGGAAAATCTTCCCAATTACCTCCGATGTCTGGTCGCGGGATAGTTCGGACAAAGGTAGTCAGACAATTGGTAACGCTGTCGGTCTTGGCGCCTTTGGCGCGATCATCGGCGCGGTTGCTGGCGGTGGGCCCGGAGCAGCAATCGGTGCGATTGCCGGTGGCGCCGCTGGTGTAGGCACCTCTGCCGCTTCCGGGGGCCGCCAGGTCCTGATCCCTTCGGAGGCGATTCTGACATTCCACCTTGCGCAGCCAGCGCCACTGACGACTATCTCTCAGGCGGAGATGGACCGTTTGTCTTACGGCGTACCTGTGGGAGCGCAACCCCGCATGCAGCGGCGTTACCCGCCCCGGCCCTACTATGGCCCTGTGTACTACCCGCAGCCTTACTAGGCTGTTTGGAAATTGATCGAAGGGAGCAGCTATCTTTGCTGCTCCCTTTTTTCGTTGGGCCGCGCTCTGCAGACGTCTGGGTGAAATTCCAGCCGCCACTGATTTATACTCGATGCTTGCCCTGCAATCGGCTTGGCGCATGTCTTCGGACAAATCACCATGTCGCGCAAAACCACGGGTAGGTACCTGCTTTCTGCGGAAAACAGAGTGCTCGAAGCAAAGGTCTCCAGTCAAGCATGATTCGCATTCTGCAGCAGGACAACCGCTTCATCAAGATTATTTTTGCCGTAATCATTAGCCTCGCGGTGATCACTATGGTGATCACGCTCGTTCCGGGCATCTTCGACAATTCTACGACCACGGATACGACTGTTTTTGCTTCCGTCCATACCCCAGGCATCCTGGGACGGTTGTCGGGGGATAGCACGGTTATCAAGTCGACCGAAGTCGATCAGCTGGCGCAAAGGCAGCTGCAGCAGCAAAAGCTACCGGACTTTCTGCTGCCGTACATGTCGAATCGTGCAGGTCAGATACTTGTCCAGCGCGCGATTCTGAAGCACGAAGCTGACCGCCTGAATCTTCAGGTCAGCGACCAGGATCTTATGCGCGAGCTGAAGACAGGTACGTTTGCGCAGTATCTCTTCCCCAATGGCAACTACATCGGCGACGACGCTTATATGAATTTTGTGCAGTCCGCCTTTCAGACCAGCCGCAGCGACTTTGAGTCTCAGGTCAAGCAGGACATGGAGTTGAACCGCCTGCAATCGCTCATCACTGGCGGCGTGACTGTCTCCGACGCCGCGGTGCGCGAGGCCTATCGGCTTCAGGGTGCGAAGGTAAAGTTTGACTACGCGGTCCTCTCCTCGGAAGACTTGAGGAAGACGATCAATCCTTCGGATGCGGATCTTGAAACCTTCTTCAAGAAGAACGCTGCGCGCTATGCGACGGCCATTCCTGAGACTCGCAAGATTCTGTACACATCGTTTGACGCATCGAATATCCCGGGAGGCAAATCGCAGATCACAGATGCCGACGTTCAGGCTTACTACACGCAGCATCAGGCGCAGTACCAGGTGAAGGAGCAGGTCAAAGTTCGCCACATCCTCATCTCAGTACCCCAGGGCGCGGATAGCAAGACCGACGCAGCGGCGAAAGCCAAGGCCGAGGGAATTTTGAAGGAGATCAAGAGCGGCGGTAATTTTGCCGAACTCGCCAGCAAGAACTCAGACGATCCGGGTAGCAAGGTAGCCGGCGGAGAGCTTGGTTGGCTCGATCGCGGCAAGACGGTTCCCGAGTTCGACAAGGCCGCCTTCTCGCTCGGAGTCGGACAAACATCCGGCGTGATCAAAACGCAATTTGGATATCACATCCTCCAGGTCGAAGATAAGAAGACTGCCCACCTTCGGCCTCTGGCAGAAGTGAAGCCTGAGATCGTTCCCTTGTTGGAGCAGCAGAAGGCTGGCGCAGCAGAGCAGGCTTTTGCACAGCAGCTCGTAACCGAAGCCCAGAAGGGTGGCATCGAGAAGACCGCAGCAGCGCACGGCCTGAAAGCAACCACGACGGACTATATTGCCAAGGATGGCGTGATCTCTGGTCTGGCCGATGGTACCGCATTGCTGGCGCAGGCCTTTACCGTCGATAAGGGAGCAGCTCCCATGTCGGTCTCAACCGGCGACGGCTTTGCCATTTCCCAGGTGGTCGATGTGAAGGCTGCACATGCTCCTGAATTTGCCGACTACAAGTCGCATATCCTCGACGACTTCCGCGCCGATCAACTCCCTCAACTCATGAATTCTCAAATGCTCAAGCTGGTGGATCGCGCCAAGGTGCTCAACGATCTAAAGAAGGCTGCGGCTGAGATGAAGATTCCCCTTAAGACGAGTGACCTTGTAGGCAAGGATGCGCAGGTCCCCGATCTTGGCGCGATGAGCGGCCCCGGCGCAGTAGCCTTTACCCTCGCCAAAGGCGCTATCTCGAACCCCATCGATGCAGGTCAATCGGGAGTCGTGTTGAGTGTTATCGACAAAGAAGAGCCGACCGCCGAAGACACCGCGAAAAACTTTGCCCAGATGCATGATCAGTTGCTCAACGATCAGCATGAGCAGGTCTTTCAGATCTATGTCGCGAACCTCACGGAGAAATACCAGAAGGCTGGCGCCATTCGCTATACGAAGAAGCCACCGGCTTCTGGAGGGGCGCCCTTCGGAAACTAACTCTTCCTCAATGTAGGAACCGGGGTCTGCTTCTTTGTAGCTTTTTGCAAAGAAGCAGACCCTTTCTTGATGAACCGATCGAGTATTTCAGCATCACACACATGAGGAGAGACGATGACTCAGGAGCGCCTGTCGGGAGTTTTACTTCATGTAACATCCTTGCCGTCCTACGGAGGGGTCGGAGACTTCGGTCCAGCGGCGTACGCTTTCATTGATTTTCTCGCGTCGGCGAAGCAGCGCCTCTGGCAAGTGCTTCCCCTTAGCCCAACTGGCTATGGAAGTTCTCCGTATTCTGCACTCTCGGCCTTTGCAGGAAACCCGCAGTTGATCAGTATTGAGCGCCTTGCCCAGGACGGCTGGATCTCATGGGAACGTATTCAGGGGCTCCCCGGAAACGAAGGCCCAGCTGACTTCGACGCAGCCACCGCGCTCAAAATTCCATTGATCGAGGAGGCTGCCGGTAACTTCCTCGATCGTGCTCCCGACGAGGCCCGGGCACGTTTTCAGAAGTTCTGTCAGGACAACATCTCCTGGCTTACCGATTACGCAATGTTCAGTGTGCTACGGCGCATCTATCAATTCGCCAGCTGGCATGTGTGGCCGCAGGAATATGCCTTACGCCAGAGCGGTGCGCTCACCACGCTACTCAACGAACACGGCCGCGAGCTGGCTATCGAGCAGATCACGCAGTTTTTCTTCAGCGAACAGTGGTGCACGCTAAAGAGCTATTGTGCGGAGCGCGGCATCCGCGTGATGGGCGATGTCGCCATCTTCGTCAACTACGATAGCGCCGATGTGTGGACCCACCCTGAGCTCTTTGAGCTTGACGAGAATCGTCGGCCTACACGGGTCTCGGGAGTGCCGCCGGACTACTTCTCGAGCACCGGCCAGCGGTGGGGAAATCCCCTCTACAAATGGGGCGTTCTGCGCGAACGCGGCTTCGACTGGTGGGTTGCCCGCATCCGGCGTTCGCTCGCTCTCTACGACATGATTCGCCTCGATCATTTTCGTGGATTCGAGGCCTACTGGTCGATCGCTGTGGACGAGCTCACTGCCGTCAACGGTCAGTGGATCAAGGCTCCGGGTCAGGAACTCTTCCAACGTCTCAAAGATGTCTTCGGAGTGCTTCCTTTCGTCGCAGAAGACCTTGGCCTGATTACCGTTGAGGTCGATGAACTTCGCGAACATTTCTGTATGCCGGGCATGCGTATCCTGCAATTCGGCTTTTCCGACCGCGGAAGCCATCTGTATCTTCCTCATCGTTTTGTGACGAACACCGTGGCTTACACCGGGACTCACGACAACAACACCACGCTTGGCTGGTGGCGCGACGACTGTGGGAAACACGAACGTGAGAACGTGCAGAGCTATCTGCAGACGATCAACTATGACGGCGAAATTGTCTGGGCGATGATCCGGGCCGCCGCGCGCTCCGTTGCGAACGTCTGCATCTTCCCGATGCAGGATGTCCTGCACCTTGGCAGCGAGGCTCGCATGAATCGCCCCTCGGGCGTGGTCGGCAACTGGACCTGGCGCTACTCCCCCGACGCTCTGCATCCGGACTTCGCAACCAAACTGGCCGCACTGATGGAGGTGACTGACCGCGACGGTTATGAAGAGCCCATTAAAGGCTCAGACGCTGGCAAGCCAACAGAAGAAGCCCATGAACGGGCAGAGCTGGGCTCCACCGTTTAGACTGAGAACGAGCAAATTTATTTTCTGGAGTACCAATGCCTCTTTCCGGTGAAGCAATCCGCACCATGAACTATGTTGACGATATCTCGGTGACGCTACGGCGCATCCTCGCCGTTCTACCATCCCTAACCGACGAAGACCGACAAAGGGTAGCGGCTCACTTTCTCGCTGCTGAACCAAGTTACGAGTCGGTTCTGACCGCCGTAGCGAGCAAGAAGTAATGTCCTCCGTCTCGCCCGTCCCGCTAACGCAGACTGTCGCGGTCAAGGCGGTCGCGGTGATTGGGGCGGGGAAGGCGGGCCGTTCGTTCGCGCTGGCCTGTGCCGCCGCAGGCTTTGATACTGTGCTTGAAGACGTGATGCCCGCCAACCTTCGGCAGGCGCAGGCTGAGTTCTCTGACCTGTGTTTGCAATCCGCCTCCGGGCGGCTCCAGCTGGCCACGACTGTCGAAGACGCTGTTCATGCAGCTGATCTTGCCATCGACTTTGTTCCCGATGAACTAGAGTCGAAGCTCGAAATTCTCAGTCTTCTCGACCGAATGGCCCCTCCGCGGACGATTCTCTGTACGCCGACAAAAGGCATCAGCATTACGGATCTCGCCTCCTGCGTCTATCGGCCGGAGCGATGTCTTGGAATTCGCGGCGTACTGGGGCAGGGAATTCGGCTGCTTTACCCAGCCTCAGCTGACCAATCTGCTCTGGCAGCTGCCAGGCATTTCTTTGAACAAGTGGGCAGCCAGGTTGAAATCGAAGCCGACCCCGACCTGCCTATGCTGATGAAGAACATCGTCTACACGCGGTGACATCGTCCTACTGGTCAGTATCTTTAGGGCGCTTATAGGGTTTCTGCATTAACGCGCGCGCCTCATTGATGGCGCCCTGCGTGTTGTCGTTGGTCTGCACGGCTAGCCGGTATTCATTGACCGCTCGATCTCGCTGGCCGGTCACATCGAAGATGCGGCCGAGCTCGATGTGACTCCAAACCTCAACCCATCGCGGGTCGCCATCTCCGCGCAGCGCGTCGCGGAACGAATTGGCAGAGGACTGGTAGTTGCGCTGCATAAAGAAGATCTCACCAATGCGATAGCTGGCTAGCGAACTGGTTTTATTCGTATCGAGCGCCTTCTGGTATTCAGCCAGCGCTCCGGACATGTCTCCCTGTGCCACCAACTGCTGGCCGCGCAGAACCGCAACGCGCACCGCGAGATCCGGTGTGCTCTTCAGCACCCAGTTCTGCGGATCAATGCTGATTTTGCGCGGGCGTCCGAAGGTTTCGACTGAATACTGCGACTCCATCCCACTGACGTCAACCCTCCGCGTCTCCGTTTTGCCGTCGGTTTCGATGCTCAACTCGACTGGCATTCTGAATAGGTCGAGGTCCTGATCGATTGATCCAACGGTTCGGAAGCCCTTGTTATTGCCGAGCCGAAACACTGAATATTTATTTGTAAAGTTGGGAGCACCGGTTCCATTCAGCCACTGTGCGAAGAACGCCTGCAGTTCGAGTTGCGATTGCTTCTCCGCGATCGTCTGCACATTGTCGCTGCGAATGCCTTTGTCTACATACTGGGTGAGAATCGCACGAAGGAATTTGTTGAAGACGTCGTCGCCCATCTCCCAGCGGAGCATGTGGAAGACCATGGCACCCTTTTCGAGGCTCATGGACTGGAATTGCGGCGAAAACGGATCGAGCCTGCCGATGCTGGTCAGCGGTATCGTGTCGTAGGCGAGCGCGCCGGCGGAGATGTCGGTTATAGCGGACTGAAAAGCGTTTTGGCCTGCAGAATCTTCGAGATACATCAGCTCGGAGTAGCGCGACATGCCGTTCGTGATCCAGGAGTCATCGAGCGAGGCCGGGGAGACCATGCTGCCCCACCATTGATGGGCTAGCGTGTTCGAGAGCAGGCGCTGGCTGTTGCGGTCGGCGATGCGCTGGCCGCTGATGGCTGCGATCTCCGGGCCCCAGGAGGCGGACACGGAGTCATCCGGCAGCTCGACTATGTTGATTGTGGGGGACTCAGGTTGGCCGAAGGTACTGCTGAAGTAGCCGAACTCGCGGGCGGTGCTGCTGACCATGTCGGCCGCGAACTCTTTGCGCTTTTCCGTCGTGTAAACCCTAATGTTATGAACGCCGGGGGCGGTTACTGGCTCGAGGAATTTGCCCGCAATAATGGTGCCGGGGAAGCCCGGTTTGGTCCAGTTGAAGTCGTATTCCGTGCGCTTGTCTGGGAGAGATTTGTGGCCGGTGGCACCGCTGCCGACGACGCGCTCGTCGGCGGGGACGGAGATGTGCATCTCGGCGGTGAAGCGGTCGGTGTAGAGGCCGGTCATGGGGAACCAGCGGCCGGGGTAGAGGAGGATGCTGATGGGGTCGGCGACTGCCGCGAGTTTGATTCCTTCGACGGGGCTGGTGTCGGAGCCTTTCAGGGTGCCGTTGTATTCGAAAATAAAAGTGCTGGAGGTACCCTTGGGGACGGGGGTGGCGAGGGGTACGCGAACGGTGGAGGTCGTGGTTAACCGCTCTGGAGTCAGTACTTTGCCAGCGGCATCGGTGAGCTTCGTGATGGCCAGGCCGTTGTTGAGTTCGAAGGTTGCGGTGTTCAAATCTTCGAGCGCGGTGAGGGTAACGGCGGCCTTGGCGGTGAGCTGATTGGTAGCGGGATCGAGGTTGGCGGTGATGACGTAGCCGGTGATCTGCATCTGCGGCCGGATGGGTGCGGCCCATAGGGGTGCTCCGGCGGTGGCGATCAAGAACACGGCAACAAAAGGCTTTAGCAACGACATGCAGGGATATCCTCGATCCATCGTAACGCTATCGATACTTTAGACGCTTGCCGAGGGGATTGCGGCACTCGATGCGTTGCGTGCGTCTAACAAGGACTGTACGGTATCGCAAACCCTTTGGATTGGTGTACTTACGGAGGATGGTAGAAGGCGACTGCGGACCTCGGCCAGGTTGGTGAGCATGGTGGCCCGCTCGGGGGTGTCTTCGAGGAGGGGTTTGAGCGCGGCTATGAGGTTCAGGGCGGTGAATTGGTCTTGTAAAAGCTCTGGAATGATGCGTTTACCGGCGATCAGGTTGACCATGCCGATGGGTAGGTTGCCCTGGGCGTCGAGTGGGGCGGGGATCTCGGCGGGGTAGCGTACAAGTCGCTTGGCGAGCGTAAATGTAAGATTCGAAACGTGATAGACGACGATGAAGGGGTTGCCGATGACGGCAGCCTGGACGGTTGCGGTACCGCTGGCGACGATGCTGGCGCGACTGTGTAAGAGAGCTTCTCGGGCTTCATGAACGCGGGTGACGGAAGCTTTTTCTGCGTAGGCGAACTCCTTTATTTCCTTCCACATACAGTCAAAGTTCAGGGTGCTAGCAACGGGGAAAATGAACTCGTAATCCTGATCGCGATGAAGTAGCGTTGCTGCTTTGAGCATCTCCGGGAGGTTGAGATGGACCTCTTTGCGGCGGCTGCCGGGAAGGAGGGAAATCCATTGTTTCGTTGGGTTTAGGTGGTATTTTGCGGCGAAGTTTTCGCGGGAAATGGAGGGTATTTCGAGGACGGCGAGGGGGTGTCCGACGAACTCGGCGTCTACGTTTCTATGGCGATAAAAAGGTTCTTCGAAGGGGAAGATGACCAGCATCTTTTTTACGCGTTCTTGGACCCATTTTAAGCGGCTTCGTTTCCAGGCCCAGAGCTGGGGGCTGACGAAGTAGACGACGGGTATGTCTAATGATTTCAATACTTTGGCGAGGCGGAGGTTGACGTCGGGGAAGTCGATCAAGATCGCTAAATCGGGTTTTCTGGCTTTGATGGAGGCTACTAGTTTGCGGTACTCGCCGTAGATGTGGGGCATGTGGCGGATGACTTCGGTGATGCCCAAGACGGCTACGTCCTCGGCGCGGACGATGCGGTCTAAGCCCTGTGTTTCCATGTCTTTGCCGCCGAGGCCGAACGCGGTGAGGGCAGGGAAACGGGAGCGCATTTCGGCCAGAATCTCGGCACCGTAGTGGTCGCCGCTGGCCTCGCCGGCGGAGAGAAAGAGGCGCGGCGATGGGTTGGAAAGTTGCACCATAATTGGGGCTGTAACTACAAATTTGTCACTACAAAAGGGTATTTTTGTGTTAACCAAGTGGTTATAAAAAGGGTATTGTGTAACTACAAAATTGTAGTGCTGTAGCTACATTTTTGTAGTGCTGTAGTGACAAATTTGTAGTGCTGTAACTACATTTCTGTAGTGGGTACCCTGCGGGCGAATCCAAGCTCAGAAACCGATGGAGTCAGTATAGATTTTTTATAAGGGGGCGGCATGGCGAAGGACGGAGCTAGACAGTTCAAGGCGGTGCTCGAACCTCTTGAAGGTGGTCTGGGGTGGGTGGTGGCTCGGGTGCCGTTCGATGTGGCGAGGGCGTGGCCAACGATGGTGCGGCGGCGGATGAGGGTGGAGATTGCTGGGAGGTGTTTAGGACGTCCTGGGCTAAATGCCACTCAAGCAATACTGGGAGCCATTGCACTTCCATGCGGCGCCACGTTATCAACTCAGTAGACTCTCGGAAACAAGTGACGGCAGAATAACCCCTTCCTGCGGAGGCCAGGCGGGTTCTAAATCAAAGAGCGACCTGGCCCGCGGGTCGAAAACTGGAGATCTGCAGCTACTTGCGGCGCGCGTTCTCCAGGGGAATTCGCCGATGCCTCGGACTCGATACGCCACTCACCTTCACTCCAATGCTGTTTTCAGCATTTGAGACATCCATGGAGGCGGCGATCTCCTGTGCGGCCTTACACACCAGTTTGGCGTAATACACCATGCGCTGCTTGGGAATTCTGGAGATCGGCCCGGAGACGCTCAGCGCACCAATGACACTGCCGTCCGGGCTAAAGATCGGTGCACCGATACATCTAGCCCCTACAAAAGCTTCCTCATTGTCGTGAGCGAAGCCCTGCTTTCTGATTTGAGCCAAGTCTTTCTTGAGTCGCGCAACACTCATGATGGTTCGTGGAGTTTTAGCGACAAAGTGAATGGCGGCAAAGATCTCATCTTTCTGGGGGCCGTCTTCCATAAAAGCGAGGATGGCCTTGCCCAGGGCGGTCGAATGGATCTCGCTGGTTTCGCCTACCGTAGAAAGCACGCTGAATCGATGCGGGCTTTCAAGTACGTCCAGGAGCAAGATATTCATGCCCTCGAGAACGGCAAGGTTGACGGTTTCATAGGTAATGGTTCTTAGATTCTCCAGGATCGGCCGACTCATTCTGCAGAGGACCTTCTCGAAGCTCTTACTGCCACCTAACCGAATGACCTTGAGGCCCAAAACGTAAGCACCGTTCGAATCGCGGAGCAGATAGCCTTCCTGCTCGAGATGATTGAGGAAGCGAAGGGCCGTGCTCTTATTAATGCCGCTCTTATCAGCCACATGCTTGAGTTGAAGCCCCTCAGGAAACTGATAGAGCAGTTCGATGATCCGCAAGACTTTTGTGATAACGCCAACGGGTGCCGACTTTAGCTTTTTCTTCGGAGAAGATTCCCGCATTGCTTTTGCAGTGGCCATTGTCACTTTCGCTCGTAACTATCTGGAGGTGTTGAACCGAGCTCGATAGGGACCGATCCCTACAGATCATAACAAACATACGAACCCGGAACTTTGCAGGGTACGCCTTATCGGGGAACGTTCGATGTTGACCCTCTTCAGGAGCTGAGAAAAAGGAGCTGAGAAAACTCTCCGCAGGTGCGTCGCGCAAGACTCGGCTATCCATTTGCACTCCTCCGGATACTCGATATTCTGCAATGCACGTTTCATCTGGCAAAATGGCAAATTATGTCACATCGTGAAATCATATTATTATCACTTGACATCAACGCCTCCACTCTTTTAGAAAGCTATGGCAACGAGTCAGTATCGATTCGCGGTGCGAAGCAGGGATAACGATTCGCATACCGTCCTATGGCGCCATCCATGAGAGCGTGTTTACGCCAACCGATAGCTGACAAGAACCTACAGGGGCCTAATGCTTGATTTTTAGGAGATATTCAGCATGAGAGTTTCCGAAATTGCAAAGTGGCTGAAGGCAAGCCTGATCCTAGGAATGGTTCTGATCTCGGCACCGGCAGGACTTGGCCAGGGGCAAGTTGGAGGACGCATCAGCGGACGGGTTACTGATCCATCCGACGCCGTTGTTCCCAACGCAAGGATCAGCGCGAAGAATGGGGACACCAATGTCGTCATCAAAAGCCAAAGCAACAATAGCGGCTATTACACGATGCAGGTGCCGGCAGGAAAGTACACCATTACGGTGAGTGCCGAGGGCTTTGGAACCGTCGTTTTGACGAACCGTGTTGTTCTGGTTGGCAGCGACGTAGGCGGCGACGTACATCTGTCGATCGCTACGACTGCGTCTGTGGTTGAGGTTCGGGGAGATGCTTCGCAGGAACTTATCACGCCAAGCTCGTCGCAGACGCAGACGTCCGTCGCTTATAACTGGCAGCTTCCGGTCGGGAAGGGTAAGTTGCTCAACCTCAACAACTCGATCGTGGGTTCTGTGCTCGGGGGTTGGACAACCTCCGGGGTGATCACGTTGAAGGCTGGAACACCGATTACTGTTACGACGGAATCTTCTCTCCCCGGCATTGGTACCGTTCTGCCGAATATCGTGAGCGGCCAGCCTCTCCTGTCAGCTAATGCCGGTCGCGGGAAGTTCAATCCATCCGTTGCAGGGCAGAATGTATATCTCAATCCTGCTGCGTTCGCAATTCCTCCTGCATTTACTTTCGGTACGGCTCCGAGGTACTTCGACAGCGCCAGAACCTTCGGATATGAGGACTGGGACGTCGCTCTGACCAAACGTTGGGACATCGAAAAGCGCTTCCACTTCGATTTAAAGTACGAGGCTTTCAATGTAACGAATAGAACCAACTTCGCTGGACCGAATGCGGACATTCAGAGCCCTGCCTTTGGCAAGATTACTGCCATTCAATCCAATACGACCCCACGCAACGGCCAGGTATCAGGTACGATCTCCTGGTAATTGACCTTTGCCCTTTTTACTCAACCTATTTTTAAGCACTAACCAATCTCTTCTGGGCCCGATGGAGGCCAGAAGAGATTTCGGAGGAAGACTCGATGAGCGAGGCATGCGGGATATCGAGAAGAAATCTACTGCAGGCAGCCGCTGCAGTGAGTGCGCTGAGCACAGCCGGAGCCTTTGCAGATACCCAACTACCTGCTTCTACGTTGCCGGGTAGCGGGGGCAAGCCGCGCGCGCTCGCACTGATCGGTGACCGCTACCATAATCAAAATGAAATTCGGATTGGGCTCAATCGCATCTTTCGTGAACTTGGCGTCTCTATCGATTACACGACCAACTACTATGATCTGTCGGCGTCCTTGTTGAAGCCTTATCAACTCTTCCTGGCTTATCGAGACAATATGATTTGGCCGGGCGGATATGAACAGACCGCTATATCGACGCGGCCTGGAGTTCCAGGGCGGAGCGCCGGCGAGGATCCCGGAATGTTCCCGCCAGAAAAAGCTGAATATTGGATTACGGAAGATCAGGGGAAGGCCGTCAAAGATTTCGTAACAGCCGGAAACGGCTTCTACTCCTGCCACAACAATGCCTTCGTGTCGCGCTCGTCGAAGAACTACAGAGAGGTTCAAGGGGGATGGGCATTGAGCCATCCAGCGCTCCGCCCGTTCAAGGTGCGGATCGTGAACAAGAACCACCCTATCACCCAAGGGGTGGAAGACTTTATGGTGAATGACGAGCAGCATTACCAGGTCTATGACAAAGACCCGAAAAATATCCTGTTGCATTCGGAGAATCTCGACGGGTTGACGTTTACGCCCAACTTGCGCGATCCCGATCATCCTGATGCGCCAACCAAGGATATGGGCACGACCTCTATCAGTGGCTGGGCGCATGAATTTGGCAAAGGTCGTGTGGTGTTTACTGCGATGGGCCACACTCTTGACGCGATGTGGCAGCCCGAATACGTCAAGATCCAGAAAAATGCAGTCCGATGGCTTTTGAGGATGAGTTAGTGGGTCTGCCTGGACGTTGCAACGGCGCTTGAGAAGGGAGAGGTGATTCGTATGAATAAGATATCGCGTAGGACTCTGCTGCAGGGTGTAGGTGCGGCGGCAACGCTAAGTGCGCTAGGTACGGAGAACGCATTGGCCGCGCCGCAAGTTGTCACGGCGCGCAAGGGTGGTGCTACCAAGCCTCGCGCCCTCGCACTGATCGGTGATGCTGCCCACAATGCCGATGGTCTTCGGGTGAGTCTTGGCCGTGTCTTTAAAGAAGCTGACATCCCGATCGACTTCACCACGAACTATTACGACTTGTCGGCAAGCCTGCTGAAGCCCTACCGGCTCTTCATTTGCTTCCGTGACAATCGTGATTCGATGATTTCTCCAGGTACGTTCGGCGAAGATGGGCCCGCGAGCGCCCCTGAAACTTCGGGCGCAGACTCAGCGGGACGGCGCGCAGGTCGTGCGGCGCAGGTTGCTCCACTGACGGATGTGGAGCGCAGGAACGGCGGGCGGGGAGATGCCTGGATTTCAGAGGACCAAGGCAAGGCGGTCAAGGAGTTTGTAGCCGCCGGAAACGGATTTTACTCGTATCACAATAATGCGTTTGTCTCTCGCTCTTCGACGAACTATCGAGAGGTTCAGGGTGGAGTTGGTTTGAATCATCCACCGCTTCGGCCCTATAAGGTGAGGATCGTCAATAAGAACCATCCTATAACTCGTGGCGTCGAGGATTTCATGGTTGACGATGAGCAGCATTACCTCATTTATGACAAGGACCCAAAGAATATTCTGCTGCATTCGGAGAACATCGACGGTCTGCGATTTACATCTTCGATACGTGATCCCAAAGATATGAGCACAGAGCCCACCAAAGATCTTGGGACAACTAGTGTGAGTGGCTGGGCACATGAGTATGGAAGCGGGCGCGTCGTCTTCACGGCTATGGGCCATACGATCTATACGATGTGGCAGCCCGAGCATATGAAGTTGCAGAAGAATGCGATCCGGTGGCTCTTGAAGATGAATTGACCGCACTACCTTCCTGGGCAGGCATCATTCAACGCGGAAGAGTTCAAGCCCAACTGCAATGTCTTCCTCAACACAACACTGTTGGACCCGCTTTTCCAAATGCTGCCAGCAGGAAATTCTTAGGAGAAAACATGAACCTGAAAATCAAAAGTGACAACATCTCTCGCCGAGCTCTCATAAAAAATGGAGGCCTCGCTGTAGCCGGAGCTGGGCTGATCGGTGTCGCGGGCATGGAAGGCGCCCAGTCCCAGTCGACACAGCCGAATAACAAACTGAAAGGAGCGCGTGCGCTGGCCCTGATTGGCGATCGGTATCACAATTCCGATTACATTCGGGTCAGTTTGCAAAGGCTCTTCAAGGAGCTTGATATTCCGTTGGATCTCACCATTCAATATGAGCGGATCTCGGCAAGCCTGCTCAAGCAATATCAGGTCTTTTTAACTTTCCGCGACGGCATGATATGGCCGGCCGGATACCTGGGGCCTGACGCTTATACGGCTTATGAGGCCAACCTGGAGACGCCGAAGAGCTTTCCCGATCCCGTGCCAGTGACCTGGATTACGGCGGAACAAAGCGCTGCAGTCAAGGATTTCGTCAATCAGGGTGGTGGGCTCTACGCCTTGCATAATTCTTGCGATATATCAAACAGCGAGGGCGGTAAAGGATTCCGAGAGGTCATGGGAGGAGCCTATAACGGTCATCCTCCGTTACGTCCTTTCCGAGTGCAGCCTACGGCGAATAAGCATCCCATTACGGACGGTATCCCTCCCTTCATTGTGACCGACGAGCAACACTATGCGACGTACGATAAAGACCCGAAGTACATGATCCTTGAGGGAGAGAATACGGATGGCCTGAAATACCGTGATCTCGGCACTAAATCGAACTCCGGATGGGCTTACGACTACGGCAAAGGGCGCGTGGTATTTACGGGGATAGGGCATACGATCCATGCCATGTGGCATCCGCAGTATCTCGAAATACAAAGGCGGTCAGTAAGATGGCTGCTGAGAGATCTGTAATGAAGTGACTGTGTTGCTCCATCATCTAAAACTGGGAGGCAGCTCAAACCTACTTCCTATAACAAGCACTAAAGGGGATGTCGAATGGCTAAGGCAAAAATAATCGATACACACGCTCATCTGGGCGAGTGCTGCGTCTTTGGTCTGTATAGCACTGAAGAAGAGATGCTGCGTCGGCAGGATGAGTGTGGTGTGGACGCTACCATCGTGCAGCCCTACCCGGGCGCGAAGGATCATGTCAGGCGACACGACGAGATTGCAGACATGTGTGCAAAACATCAGGGTCGCTTCTTCGGACTCGCCAGCCTCAGTCCTCACATTGGCCGCGACAAATATCAGAAGGAAGCGGAAAGGTGCATCAAGGAACTGAAGTTTGTCGGGCTGAAGTTGCATACCATTGGGCATGGAGTCAATCCACTGACCGAGGATGGCGACCTGGTGTTTGAGACAGCAGACAAACTGGGAGTTCCAGCCATGGTGCACACTGGTGCAGGCATTCCTTTTTCCCTGCCCGCGCTCTGCCTTCCTGCAGCGAAGAAGTATCCGAATCTGAAGATCATTCTCGCGCACGCCGGTGGCGGCATTCTTTCCGCAGAGGCACAGGTGGCTGCGTCTCTCTATAGCAACCTCTATCTCGAGACCTCATGGTGCATCGGCGAGGATATCCGCTGGATGGTGTCGACCATAGGTCCCGACCATGTGATGATGGGTGCCGATCTGCCCAGCAATGTTCCGGTTGAGTTCGCAAAATATAAAGCGCTGGACCTGGACTCCGCAACCTATGACAAGGTAATGGGCCAGACTGCAGTTGACGTCTTCAAACTAACTGGAGTGAGGTAATCATGTTCGTTCTGAATGTAGAACTGAATTTAAAGTCAGGATCGGAACAGGCGCTGGAGAAGACATTCAAGACCATATTTGTGCCAGCGGTTTCGCAGCAGGAGGGGTTTGTCCAGACGGAGTTGTTGCGCCCTACTGATGTCGGAGCCAATTATCGACTCTTCCTGGGATTCAGCACTCAACCTTTACAGCAACAATGGGTGGCACAGCCGCTACATCAGGAGGTGTGGCCACAAATGGAGGCGTATTTCGATAAGTACTCCGTCCTCACCTATAACACGGTGTAGATGCTTCAACTCGGCCATAACGTGAGTGTTGTATCGCAGGGAGTGATTTATGGAAGTGAAGCTACCGGAATATGTGAGTAAGTCAGTCCCTGTTCCACGATCCAACCGGGTACCGTGGTATTCGAGCACCTTTCCGACTTACTTTGGAATATTTCTATGGGTCGGCTTCTATCTCAAGTTGGCTGGACCGACGCTTGGCTTTGCTTCGCCGGCCGTCTGTCTGGCTGGTTTGCTGGTGGGGGGACTTCTTTGTTTTGCTCTTTATTACTATGTGCCGGCCATGCTTGGAATGCTGACGGGGCGGCCTCTGTATGTAGTCTAGATCGAAGCACCCGGAGAATCATCGTCATTGCGTGTGATATTTTGCCGCCAAAGGAAAGGAAGCATCGGAGAAGCTCTTCGCGAGCAATTTCAAGGTGGCTTATCGCTGGAAGGCCCGAAATGCCTAAGAGTGAATTGCGCAAGCAAGTTTAAACGAGAATCTTAGGATTTTAAGAGAGGCATTATCCAATGAAGAACGGAAGCTCGGGAATTTTTACTGGCGCAATTTTGAGCACCGTGGTTTTACTCGTCTTCTCCGGTGCTTCTTATGGGCAGTCCAGGAACTCCTCCGCTGCCGCCAGCCATGACTGGCCTGTTTACAATGGAGGTCCAAGCGGAGATCACTATTCTCAACTCACTCAAATCAATCGCCAGAACGTGCATTCTCTGCGCGTAGCGTGGAAGTTTGATACTGAGGAAGGAGGTGGTCTCGAGGCTAATCCGATCATCGTCGGAGGCGTTCTTTACACATACACACCTAGCCAGGAAGTAATTGCTCTCGATGCTGCTTCCGGCAAACTGCTCTGGAGATTCAGTTCCGGTATTCATAGTGCGCAACCGGCTCGAGGAGTAGCGTATTGGACTGACGGCAAAGAAAGCCGCATTCTCGCCACTGTGTCCAACTTTCTTTATGCTCTGGACGCGGCTACCGGCAACGTAATACCGTCTTTCGGAGAAGCTGGCCGGGTCGATCTGCGTAAAGAACTGCGCGGTGATTACCGGGCGCAATCTATTTCGCCGACAAGTCCGGGTATTGTCTACAAGGACTTGTTTATTATTGGTGGGCGCAATCCAGAAACGCACCCTTCGCCTCCGGGCGACATCCGTGCCTTCGACATATATAGCGGATCGATTCGCTGGACATTCCATACCATCCCACATCCCGGAGAGTTTGGCTATGATACCTGGCCGAAGGACGCATGGCTGGAGGCGGGCGCGGCAAATAATTGGGGCGGCATGGCCCTCGATGTCTCGCGCGGTATCGTCTATGTTCCAACCGGTTCGGCGGTCCCCGACTTCTATGGGGCGGATCGGGTCGGCGACAATTTATTTGCGGATACTCTACTAGCTCTCGATGCTTCGACTGGTAAGCGGATTTGGCACTTTCAAGGGGTTCATCATGACGTTTGGGACCGCGATTTTCCCTCGCCTCCCTCACTTCTCACGATCGAGCGCAACGGCAAAAAGATCGACGCAATCGCTCAGACTTCCAAGCAGGGATTTGTCTATCTTTTCAATAGAACCAATGGCGATCCCCTTTTTCCAATCAAAGAGTCTAGTTATCCTCCGAGCACAGTTCCAGGAGAAGTCACTGCGGCGACGCAACCACTCCCCATCCTTCCATTGCCCTTCGCGCGGCAGCAGCTTACCGAGGATGTCCTGACCGACCGCACGCCGGAGATGCATGCCTGGGCCGTCGAACAACTCAAGACGTATCGCAACGCAGGGCAGTTCACACCTCTCAATATCGACCAGCAGACGGTAGTCTTTCCCGGTACTTGGGGGGGAGGCGAATGGGGGGGCGCAGCTGTCGATCCCACGACTGGAATACTCTACGTCAACTCCAACGAGATGGCTTGGACTCTCTCTCTCACGGAGAATCGTCCGTCAAGAAGCCAAGGGGAGAGCATTTATCAAAACCAGTGCAGCGTTTGCCATCAAAACGATCGCGCAGGGTCTCCACCAAATTTCCCGTCTTTGATAGGAATCGATAAGAGGTTAACGGATCAGCAGATCGGAGATACAATCCATCAGGGTCGAGGCAGAATGCCTCCGTTCAATAGTTTGAATGACGAGCAAACGATGGCTCTTCTCCATTATTTGAAGAACCCGGATCAGACAAACGAAGTTACTAACAAGACCACGCCCACTTCGAGCAGCACTCGATCTAGGAACTCTGCCGCATATAGGTTCACGGGATTTCGCCGATTTATAGATCTCGATGGCTATCCGGCAATCAAGCCGCCTTGGGGTACCTTGAACGCGATCGACTTGAAGACGGGTAAGTATCTGTGGAAGATACCTTTGGGCCAATATCCGGAGTTGGTAAAAAAAGGAATGGCCGATACGGGATCGGAGAACTTTGGCGGTCCGGTGGTGACCGCTGGCGGCCTTGTCTTGATTGCCGCTACGATCCATGATCGAAAGTTTCGCGCATTCGACAGCCATTCGGGGAAGTTGCTATGGGAAGCTGAGCTGCCCTTTTCTGGTGTAGCGACTCCCTCCACCTACATGGTGAATGGGAAGCAATACATTGTGATTGCGGCCGGCGGTGCAACCTCTATGAGCGGCTTAAGAGGTATCAAACAATCAGGAGGCACCTACGTAGCGTTTGCGCTGCCCTAAATTGGCTGTTTCTCTAAGGTGAGGGACCACATGGAATCTCAGGGGACATAAGCATGAAGGCATGCTGTCCAAGTTTTCCATGTCTGAAATATTGGCTATCTCCATGGAACGATTCCACGCAGGCATGGTCGGGTGGCTTGCCCGGTCGAAAAAAATCGATCTTGATTCCATTCTGCCGGGCCCATAGATCCACGCCTGACTGGTGAACTCGCTACCGATATCACCGAACTACACCTTCGGCACTCCACGTTCCTGTTCCTCCGGTTCAGCGTCCGTACCACGTCGACTCCCTTCAAGCTCTGCCCAACTTCGAACGCAACCGCTTGCGGATCCCCTCCGCCACAGGCACAGCCAGTTCTGCCTGCTTCAGCACAGCCACAATCTGCTCCACAAAAAAACGCTTCTTGTTCATGCAGAATCTCCCTTCAGATTTTGTCGAAGACTGACATTTCATCTGGGCAAAAATTGCCGGAGCCGATCATTTGAGGGCCTGGATTTTTTTCAGGCACCAAAGCCATATCTCATATAATGAAACGCTGCTTTTATATATTGCTATTTATTTTTAGTTCCTATATATAAGTTGCACGCAATCGAGGTGAAGTCTAAGCGAGTTGATCTTGTATATGGACAGTTGACGCCGTTACAGGCGGGGAAACCGAGATCGCGTTTCAGATTGAGAACCTTATCGAAGCAGCTCAAGGGGAATGAGACATGTTAAAAGTATTGCCTGTAAATAGTCGGGGGAGCTGGTCTATTCTTCTCTCGTTGAGTCTTCTAGCTATGTGTTTCCTTGTCCGGGGGACGGCGTATGCGCAAGTAACCACCGCCGACATTGTTGGAACGGTCACCGACTCAACCGGGGCAGTGGTGACCAGCGCTAGCGTGACGGCGACCAATACGTCAACCGGTGAGGTCAAGACCGCTACCGTCTCCGGCAGCGGAGGATTTCAGTTCTCGTTGCTGCAGGTGGGTTCGTACAAGGTGACTGTCGAGGCACCAGGATTCAAAGTCTATGCCACGCAGTTGAAGCTGGCCGTCGGCGACCGCGCCCGCATTAATGCGGCGCTGGCGCTGGGCGAAAGTACGCAAACGGTCAATGTCGAAGCGACCACCCCGGCTCTGCAGTCCGACAAGTCGACGATTGGATCGCTGATTACCAGCGAGGCGGTGCAGGACCTTCCGTTGAACGGGCGCAATCTACTCAACCTGGTTACGCTGGGGGCTGGCGTGACGGGAGGCATGGAAAACGGAATGGCAAGCGGCTTCAATCCGAATGATCGTCGCCCGGCCTCCAATTTTTCCGTCAACGGTCAGAGCGACGTAAACAACAACAACCTGATCGACGGTATGGACAATAATGAGCGGTTCCTGGGCATGGTTGGAGTCAGGCCGTCGGTGGAAGCGGTCGACCAGGTCCAGGTATTTTCCAACCTGTACACGGCAGAGATCTCGCGCACGGCGGGTGGCGTGGTGGACCTGATCACCAAGTCGGGCACCAATAGGTTTCACGGGACCGCCTATGAATACCTTCGCAACGACGCGCTGGATGCCAGAAATTATTTCTCCAGAGGCCCCAGGCCAGAGTTCCGCCAGAACCAGTTCGGCACCAGCATTGGTGGCCCCCTCAAAAGGGACAAAGCCTTCTTCTTCTTCGACTATGAGGGTTTCCGTATGGTCCAGGGAGTGACGAAAGTCTCAACTGTACCCACGCTTTACGAAAAGAATAACCCGGGAGATTTTACGGATCTGGGACCGACCTGTACCAAGATCGCCCCGTCGAATATTCAGGCGATCGGGCTGGCCTATTTCAAGCTGTACCCGGCACCCAACCTGGTTGCAGTTCCCTCGGGCACCGCATGCACCCCACCCGTGAATAACGGGAGTTATACGTTGGAACAGACCCAGTACGCGACAACGTACGACTCCAAAGTGGATTACCGCTTTTCCCCCAAGGATTCAGCCTTTGCCCGCTTCGCGTATAACTCGACCAACAG
The DNA here is from genome assembly GCA_039922815.1 of Granulicella sp. GTDB lineage: Bacteria > Acidobacteriota > Terriglobia > Terriglobales > Acidobacteriaceae > Edaphobacter. The sequence continues at coordinate 6,523 of JBDTDX010000080.1, read as the reverse complement.
CTTCCTGCCCGGCAACTACCCGATTGTGAATGGGGTGAACCCCGGTGCCGGATCGGGCGGAACGTTTGCCGGCCCCGCGCACGAGGTGCAGCTAAACGGCGCGCTGAGCTACACCCACGTTGTCACCTCCAATCTGATTTTGCAGCTGGACGCTTCCTATGTGCGGATAAACAACCAATCGAACCCGGTGAATGTTGGCAAGTCCGTGGCAACCGACTTCGGCTATCCCTGCACCGCGACCAGTTGCGTCAACCTGCCTGGCGACGTACTCAGCTCCGGGTTACCCCCTGTGAGCTTTACCCAGGGCTATGGCCCGATGGGAGATGCCGGCTACGTTCCGTTGCAGATCCTGGACAACACCTTCCAGTACATGGGATCCGTGTCGTGGCTCAAGGGAGCGCATAGCCTCAAGATGGGCGCGGGGCTGATCCGCCGTCAGGGCACCTACGTGCAGAGCCAGGCGGCGCGCGGCACTATCAGCTTCCAGGCCAGTTACACCGGTAATTCGCTGGGAGATCTGTTGACCAATCAGGCGGCGCAACTCACCCGGGCAGAAACGGTCATTACGCCCAAGATGCGATCCTGGGAGAACTCGGCCTATATCGCGGATGACTGGCGGCTCAGGAAGAACCTCACGGTCAATCTTGGTGTTCGCTATGACATCTACACTCCGCTTGCGACGGCCAACGGTGCAGTCACGAACTTCGACACCAGTCAGAGTTTGCTGGTCGGGCCTAACTTGCCATCACCGCAAAAGTCGAGTGCGACGGCGAATGTAAAAGTCGACTATAGCAATGTCGCCCCGCGCGTCGGCTTTGCCTACACCGTGGCTCCTGGCATGGTCCTGCGAGGTGGCTATGGCCTTACGTTCTATCCCGGAAATCAGACCTCGCAAGCCCAGATGAAGAACGCACCGTACACGTACACCTTTATTTGCGGCTCTATCGCTGGCGCGAACAATTCCTGCCCGGCAGCCTTTGCAAATCCAGCCGATGGGAAGGGCTATCTACTCAGTGCCGGAATGCCCATACCTGCGTTGAATCTGGCATCCGTCCTCACTCCGGCAGGATATGCGAACACCAGCATCAACGCCACCGATTTCAACTTTAAAGCTTCCTATATCCAGCAGTACAGCGTGAATGTCCAAAAGGAATTCAATGGAAACCTGCTCACGGTTGCTTACGTGGGCAATCATGGGTCGCGACTGGCTACTTACTTAAACATCAATCAGCTCCCTTATTTTGGCGCTCCACGTCCCTTTCCTACTTTGCCGTCCACCACCATCGGTCAATTCGTGACCAGCGGGACTTCCGACTACAACTCTCTCCAGACTACCTTTGAGCGCAGAATGAAGAACGGGCTCGCGGCCAACATCAACTACACCTTTTCCAAAGGCCTGACAAACGGAGTGATCCCTTCCGAAGGCGGAGGCAATAGCAACTGCAGTGGTCAATGCCATGTGGACGATGGCAGTGGCCAGGCCGTGGTCTACAACAGCTACTTCCAGTACGAATACGGTCCTTCGTATCTCGATACGCGCCACCGCGCCACCGTCTCCCTGGTTTATGACCTGCTCTTCTTAGGCAGAGGGTTCACCGGGCCAAAGGCAGTCCTGGCGAAAGGCTGGTCCTTCGCCTCCGTTTATTACTGGCAAACGGGCCAGCCATTCACCGTCAGCAACGCCAACGGCAACCAAAGCAGCATCGGTCTGGGAAGCGACCGGCCGAACATGGTGGCCTCTGGGCAGCCAGGTTTCCATCCGAGCCTGAGCTCGTGGTACGACGTGAGCCGATTCCGCCTGCAAGGAAAGTACCTTCTGGGCAATGAGTCTCACAATGCGCTCTATGGACCGCATTCCCAGGCGCTGGCTTTGTCTACCTACAAGGTGTTCCCGATTCACGAAAACATCAAACTTCAGTTCCGCGCGGAGAGCTTTAACCTGCTCAATACGCCGAGCTTCAGTAATCCGGGCACTACAATCCGAGCCTATACCAACGGCATCGGAAGCAGTGCCGCCGACGCTGCGATCAGTTCAACAAGGCCAAGCGCCATTCCGCGACAGCTTCAGTTTGTAGTGAGACTGATCTTCTAGGAAGAAGTACTCCAGAGCCGACGCAAATCTTCAGCGGCGGTTCTGGAGTGCCTTTCGATTTGCGAGAAGCAGCGTGCGGGAAATATGACGGAACGATGAGCGAGATCCAATGAACCTGTTCAGTGAAACTCTCTCTTCGAGGAGCGTTTTCCAATTGCTTCTGCTAGTTGGCTTTGTCCTGGGGCCCTTTCAAGTTCCCGCTATTGCCGGACAAGCGGCTTCGACGACGAGCCCTCGAACACCACCCCTCGCGCATCAGTCGTATGCAGCCTCGGTGATCGCGAGCGGATCAGGTCTCTTTCAGCAAAACTGCGTCTTTTGTCATGGCCGCGACGCGGGTGGTAGCGAAACCGGACTTTTTGACAAATACACCGACGACGACATTCATAATTTGATGGCCTATATGCAGACTTTCCGCTAAGGACGCGGAAGTTGCTGAATATCGCTTGAAAGGTCCTACCTGCATGAAATTGCTCAAGAATGCTCTTCTTACTGTAGCCATTACCATGACTACGCTAGTGCATGGGAAGGCCCAAAATGTCGATGCCAAGATGCTGCTGCATCCTCCGGCGGATAGCTGGCCGGGCTATCACGGGGATTACTCAGGACGCAGGCATAGCAGCCTGACGCAGATTGCTCCGGCAAACGTTGGCAACCTATCGATGGCGTGGGCGTTTCAGACGAACCAGAACGTGAGCATCAAGGGGACACCGATTGTGGTGGACGGGGTGATGTACCTGACGGTGCCGGATCAGCTTTGGGCGATCGATGCGCGCTCGGGCCACCAGCTTTGGCACTACCAGTATCCGCCGAACAAGGGCGAACATATCGGGCAGCGCGGGGCGGCAATCTATAAGGACTGGATCTATTTCATGGGACCGGACTCGCACATGGTGAGCCTGAATGCGAAGGACGGCACGGTACGCTGGAATATCACCGTAGCCGATATAGACGAGGGTTACTGGACGACGATGGCACCGCTGATCGTGGGCAATCATGTGATTGTAGGAGTGGGCGGTGACCAGGCCGACCTTCCCATGTTTGTGCAGGCGTTTGACGCAGAAACGGGCAAGTTGCAGTGGAAGTGGGACGTCGGTGCAAAGATGCCAGACGGGCGTTCGGCGGCTGGAGGCCCTACGTGGATGCCGGGAACCTATGACCCGGAGCTGAACCTGCTGTACTGGGGGACGGGTAATCCGTTGCCGATACTGGCCGGATCTTCGCGGCCAGGGAACAACCTGTACACGTGCAGCGTGGTGGCGTTGAATGCGGATACGGGCAAGCTGGTATGGGCATTCCAGCCGAGCCCGCATGACACTCATGATTGGGATGCTTCGGAGGTTCCAATGTTAGTGGACGGGGTGTTCAAGGGGAAGCAGCTCAAAATGGTGATTCAGGCTTCGCGGAACGGCTACTTCTTCGTTCTGGATCGAAGGACGGGGGAGAGCCTGTTGACGACTCCCTTTGGGCCACTGAACTGGTCGAAGGGAGTCGACAAAAAGGGTCAGCCAATCCCGAATCCAGAGAAGGAACCGGCACCGGATGGGCGGCTTGTGGCGCCGGATGAGGCCGGACTGACAAACTATCGCTCCCCGAGCTTCGACCCGAAAACAGGGCTTTTTCTGGTAAGTGCGCACCCAAGCTATAGTATTTGGTTCTCAAAGCCAGCTGACGGTACGATTGGCTGGGCGGGTGCGGACTATGGGCTGTGGGGCAAGGGCGTACTGGAGGTGATTGATTACAAGACAGGAAAGATTCAATGGACTCATGAGTTGGGAGACGGTAGTCCGGCCGCGGGCGTGTTGACCACGGACTCGGGGATTGCATTTACTGGGGATGTCCATGGTAATTTTCTGGCGTTGAACACCAGCGACGGTCAGACACTTTGGCATGCAGGGCTGGGGTCACCTATCCGTAATTCTCCAATCACCTATGAGTTGGATGGAAGGCAGTACGTGGTCACGGGGGCCGGTGGGGTAATCTTCGCGTGGGTTTTGCCCGAGGGCGCAAGGAATAGGTAAGTTTACATACCGTAACAGGAAGGAACTCCACGTGAACTCACGATCGCTTCTAAAATCCGCTCATAAAGCCTGTGTTGTCCCGCTGCTGCTCTGTGCCACGCTTGCGGCCGCGCAAACTATCAGCTTCGACAAAGCCGATCCTGCTGCCGCCGGCATGAGTCTGGAGCGTCTGGCTCGCATTCACACGCGCATGCAAGAGTTTGTCGATACAGGCAAGACGGCGGGAGTCGTAACTCTTGTGATGCGTCACGGGCACCTGGCCAGCCTGGACGCGGTTGGCTACCAGGACATCGATAAAAAGATACTCATGACTGCAGACAGCATCTTTCGCGTGCAGTCGATTACCAAGCCGATAACCTCCGCCGGCATTATGACTTTGGTGGATGAAGGCAGACTGTCGCTCCTAGACCCGGTCGAGAAGTTCGTGCCCGAGTTCCACGACCTGAAAGTCAATAACTGCGGCACACGGGTTGGGTTCAACTGCGAACTTGTGCCGCAGGAGCGGCCGATTACGGTGCTCGATCTGATGACGCATATGTCCGGACTGGGCGATGGCGCAGGGGCCGGCAGCAAACCGCCGACTACGCGCAAGGAACTGGTAGCGAACACGACCTCGCGTTCCCGCCTGCTCTTTCAACCCGGAACAGCGTGGAACTATTCGAACTTCGGCATCGGCGTGCTAGGCGAGATCATCGAAGTTGTTTCCGGCAAAACTTACCCGGACTTCATGACGGAGAGAATCTTCCAGCCACTGGGTATGCAGGACTCCTTCTACGAAGTTCCAGCGGAAAAGCAGAGCCGTGTAGCCAGCATTTACATTTACGCCGACGGCAAGCTGTCTTTGCTGGGGCCCCGGCCTTTGCCATCCATTGCCTCTCCCGATTCCGGGCTCTGGTGCACCGCGCGCGACCTCGCCCGTTTCAATCAGATGATGCTGAACAAGGGAGTGCTCAACGGCAAGCGCGTGCTTTCGGCTGCGGCTGTCGAAGCAATGACCACGTCGCAATCCGGGGACATCAAGGCCGGTTATGCGCCTGGCGTGGGCCAGGGCTTCGGATACGAAGTCGTCACGTCGCCACTCGGGATGTATCGCTATACATCGATCGGTTCGTTCGAAAAAGCCGGGGTGTTCCGAACCTACATGTGGGTGGATCCTGCAAAGGACCTGGTCGGTGTGATCCTGCAACAGCGAAACTCCGGCGGTAACGCCGCCGACCTGGCCGATGAGGTAAACGTCTTCATGGCGATGGCTGCTGCAGCCATCGAGCGATAAATCATGCTCGACCGGCGGTTTTCATCGCAAATCCGCACAATCATCCTGCACAGTCCCTACACGGTCAAAATGCAGGCATTTATATCAAGTGAAATCATCGGTCCACAAAAAGTTTCTCCCCCGTTCAGGATGGATGACAGTTTTTGCGGTGGGTGAGGAGAACAGGCAACGGCAAGGGCCAACACAGATCCTCCGCGTTGCGGAAGGATGACGAACAAAAAAGTGCGAGTTGACAAACAAAAATAGGGCGCACGGTTGGGTAGTGTGACGAATCGATTTGAAGGAGCAGAGTTTGAAGGAGGTCCACTCCCTCAGGGGCTGAAGCCCTGATTGCTGACAATCCTAACGGCTGGGCTGAAGCCCAGCCCCTTCAAAACAATTAGAGTGTCAGTTCGTCGGACACTACCTAGTTGGCGGAGAGGGGTAGGAGGGGGGCGGTGGGGTTGGGGGATTCCTGGTCGCGGTATTGGAGTTGGTAGAGCTTCCAGTAGAGGCCGTGTTGGGAGAGGAGTTCCTGGTGGGTGCCGCGTTCGCGGAGCTGGCCTTTGTGCATGACGAGGATGGTGTCCGCCGTCTGGACTGTGGACAGGCGGTGGGCGATGAGGACCGAGGTGCGGCCCGTGATCATGCGGGAGAGGGCGAGGCGGACGCGGAGCTCGGTGTCGGTGTCGACGGAGCTGGTGGCCTCGTCGAGGATGAGGATGCGGGGGGCGTGGGCGAGGGCGCGCGCGAAGCTGATGAGCTGCTTCTGGCCGGTGGAGAGGGTGGCTCCGCGTTCGCGGACGGGCTCTTTGAAGCCGAGGGGCTGGGTGCGGATAAAGTCGCCGATGTTGACCTCGTCGGCGGCCTTTTCTACGGCTTGGTCGGTGATCCATTTGGAGCCGAGGCGGATGTTGTCGGCGATGGTGCCGGTGAAGAGGAAGGGGTCTTGCAGGACAACGCCGAAGCGGCGGCGGAGGAGGTTGAGGTCCTGATTGCGGACGTCTACGCCGTCGATGAGGATCTGGCCGTGCTGGATGTCGTAGAAACGCATCATGAGGGAGATGATGGTGGTTTTGCCGGCGCCGGTGTGGCCGACGATGGCGGCGGTTTCGTTGGGCTCGATGGTGAAGGAGACGCCGCGGAGGATCCATTCGA
>JBDTDX010000079.1:0-1563 GCA_039922815.1 Granulicella sp. | reverse complement strand
AGCGACTACACCTTCGCCATCCGCCGCGGCGCCAGCCCTGCAGCCGCACGCGAGACCGGCACAGGCGATCCAGCCGAGCTACTCAACGTGGGCAAAGCCTACTCCGGCGTCACCGACACCGAAATCGCCGAGCTCACCGCCTTCCTCAAAGCCCACACTCTCGAAGATCACGGCCACTTCCGCACCGTCGAGCCACTCGTCGTCCTCGAGGTCGCCTTCAACAACATCATGCGCAGCACCCGCCACGCCAGCGGCTTCGCCCTCCGCTTCCCCCGCATCCTACGCATCCGCACCGACAAACCCCTCGCCGAAATCGACACCCTCTCCCGCGTCGAAGCCATCTACCTAAGCCAAGTCGACCGCCCCACCGACCCCACTGAATAACTCCAAACGCCAACGAGACTTATAAAGAGTAATCGGCGTTTGTGAATTGAGGATTGCTCGGCTAACCAAGATCTCATGCTCGATAAGGGGGATCGGATTCGTGTCATACGGAGCCCGAAAACAGCAAGGTATTATTCATCCAGAACTCTGGTAGAAGCGCCTCTTATATGAAAGTTCAGAAAGGCTAGGCTTCTTTCCTGTGCCGAAAGACTCGCACATCGACCTCACGACAATTGATGGCCAACTATTGGATGGCCTAGATTTCTGTCGCAAAGTTTATGACTTGTTTGACCAGATAAACCGCGAGCCTGACGGAAAGAGACGACTAAGATTGCGCCTATCGAAAACCGAAAAGCGCCTTATTGAAGAGCTACTTCCCTTGACTCGCTACATCCAAGTGAGATATCAAGCGGGGAGACGGATAAAGATTAGGTGGTTGAGTGGGTCCCAACAGTATGATGCTGTTCTTTCGTCCTCTGGTTCGCTTGTTGAGCACGGCGGCGCGCCAAGGAGGGTAGTCGTAGAGGTCACCACGGCCGTTCATCCAAACGATTATCTAAGTCGCCGTCTTCTGGATCAACGCGGCGGGTCTTTCGGGGTTAAAGGAATTCATTGGGAGGGAAAAGAGCTCATTTCCAAGCCATACGTGTCCAATGGAGGTGACAACGCGAAGGATCTGGCTGAACAAATACTTGCAAGACTCAGCGCAAAAGCGAATAAGGCATATCCTCCTTCGACAGTGTTGGTTGTGAATTGTGTACCACCTTGCTCCCTCATGCTCGAAGACGAATGGAAAGATGCAATAGAACAAGTTAGGCTTGCGAAGCCGAGTATTCCTTTCCGTGAGGTATTCCTCTTAGACATGCTAATGGCTCACACGGCGACACTCCACGGCGATGGACGACGGCCACAGCGACGTAAGCGGTAGTCTCGAAGGGAGGTAGTCAATATGAGGTTCGGCCAAATACTGATGCCCATTCGTGCTTGGTGGTTCTCGCAAATCGCTAGAACCACAGTGCCTCCTCCCGACGTCAGGCGTTATTTACTGGAGCGCATTGAGCGGCAACGGCAGATTTTGATTTGCAAGGGCGCTGCCGATGGGAAGACGATATCAACCGAAGCTGCTCTAAGGATTCTCTGAACAAGTAGCCGGAGTTTGTGTTGGGCGTTATTTGGGGT
>JBDTDX010000078.1:0-8145 GCA_039922815.1 Granulicella sp. | reverse complement strand
TGTTCTCCTGCAGATCGCGGACGCGCTGCCTCCTGGGCCAAAGCGCGTTGAAGGCCACACCGACAATGTGCCCATCCACACCGCGCAGTTCGCCACCAACTGGGAGCTCTCCTCCGTCCGCGCCACCACCATCGCCCGCCTCTTGCTCGACCACAACGCCGCCGACCCTGTCCAACTCTCCGCCGCAGGCTATGCCGAATTCCATCCCGTGGCAACCAACGCCACTGAAGAGGGCCGCGCCCGCAATCGCCGTGTCGACATCATCCTTTTGTCGGCTCCGCTGCAGCCACACCCAGCAGCTTCACAATGACTCGCTTCGCGCGCTGTCCATCGAACTCCGCATAAAAAATCCGCTGCCACCTCCCGAGGTCCAGTCGCCCGTTCGTGATCGGCAGCGTCGTCTCGTGATGCAGCAGCAGCGCCTTCAGATGAGCATCGGCGTTATCCTCACCCGTTTGATGATGTTTGTACCCCGGCCAACGAGGAGCCAGCTTTTCCAGCCACACTCCAATATCTTCAATCAGCCCGTCCTCGTTGTCGTTCACATAGATCGCCGCCGTAATATGCATCGGCGAGACGAAGCAAAGCCCATCCACAATGCCGCTGCGCCGAACGATCTGCTCCACCTCCGGCGTAATGTGCACCATCTCGTATCGTTCGGCTGTATTGAAGTTGAGATACTCCGTATGTGCCTTCATCGTTGTCATCATTGCCTCCACTGCATTCGCCCACACGCAACGGGGCACATCCTATACTGGCATGGCCATGAAGCTTTACATCGCTACCAGCAACCTCGGCAAGTTGCGCGACTTCGCCGCCGCCGCCGGCCAGCACATCACAATTGAGCCCCTACCCGGGCTCGCCGAAATCCCCGCCCCACCAGAGAACGCGTCCACCTTCCAGCAAAACGCCGAAGAGAAGGCCCGCTATTACTCCCGCTACGCCCCCGGCCAACTGGTCCTCGCCGATGACTCCGGCCTCGAAGTTGACGCCCTCGACGGTGCGCCCGGCGTGCGCTCCGCCCGTTACGCCGACGACGCCAACTACCCCGCAGACGGCGAACCAACCGACGCCCGCAACAACGCCTGCCTCCTCCACGCACTCGCTCAAACCCCCGAAGGCATCCGCCACGGCCGCTACCGCTGCGTCCTCGCTGCCGCCCGCGACGGTGAAATCATTCAAACCGCCGACGGCACCGTCGAAGGAGAGATTCTCCTCGCCCCACGCGGAAGCAGCGGTTTCGGCTACGACCCGCTCTTCTTCCTCCCCCAGCATCACAAAACCATGGCAGAGCTGGACGCCGCCACCAAGCTCACCTTCAGCCACCGCGGCAACGCCCTCCGCAGCCTGTTAGCCGTCCTCTCCCAGACCCTTGTTTCATAAGACGATAACTATTTCGCACAAACGAGTCGATAACCGCACCAAGTGCCATCCACTTCTTGACGGTCTTCCAAGCAGAGCGGAATAATCGACCTGTCCGCGTATACAGTTCTTGTAGCGCACCTTAGAGTTTTTCAAGGAGTTTCGATCATGGCCGCTGCTGCACCTCCTGCCGTTCCCACCTTGCGAGGCGTGCAACCCCTGCGAGCCGGCGAGGGAAATTCCTACCTCTGGCGCAAGCTGCACTCGCTCTCAGGCATCGTTCCCATCGGCGCATTCCTGCTGGAGCACATCCTCTCGAACTTCGAGGCGCTCAACGGCCCGCTCGCCTACGCGCAGCAGGTCAAATTCCTCAACTCGCTGCCCCTGGTGCGCTTTCTCGAATGGGCCTTCATCTTCATCCCATTGGCCTTCCACGCCGGTTACGGTGTCTACATCGCCGTGCGCGGCCGCAATAACGTGAACGTCTATCCCTGGGCTGGCAACTGGATGTACCTCTCCCAGCGCATCACCGGCATCATCGCGCTGCTCTATATCGTGCAGCACGTCTGGCGTCAGCGCTTCAGCGGAGTCAACCTGCCCGAGCACCCCGGCGCAGCCTTCGCCAAGGTCCAGCACGAGCTCTCCAACCCCTGGATGCTGGCCATCTACATCATCGCGATGATCGCGACCACCTGGCACTTCTCCTACGGCGTCTGGCTCTTCGCTGCCAAGTGGGGTATCACCCCCGGCGACCGCGCCCGCAAACGCTTCGGATACGTCTGCACCGCGCTTGGCATCGTCCTCTGCGTCATGGGCCTCGCCAGCATCTACGCCTTCGTCGGACCGAAATACGCAAACGCCCCCGCCGACGTGATGCCCGCGCAACCGCCTGGGATCACCCAGTCTGCCCCGATCAATCCACTGTCAGGATCAACGAATTCTGCACAGCCAGCCGGAGTGCAGTGAAATAGTGCGTTACACAGCTCTCATACCGTGGGACGGTTTTGCTGTATTAGTCTTGGGCGTAATTTTGAGCAATCGGGCAGTATGGAAAATGTCAAAGATCCTGAAGCTTGGCTGGACTGTCAAAAGTGATGTGCGCTCACGAAACGTGATTGCAGGATATCGGGAAAGTTACGAAGATGGTCCGCTGTACCGTGACTTGAAGTTCGCATATTGGCTGGCTGGTATCGGCGCAGCAATTTTTATTGGCAGTAGTTTCTTGTCGAGAAATTATTAGGGTTCTAGAAGAAGGAAGAACACATGGCAGCATCACCCAGAATCATCGTCGTAGGCGGAGGTCTAGCCGGCCTCTCCGCCGTCATCAAGATTGCCGAGGCAGGCGGTACGGTCGACCTCTTCTCCATCGTCCCCGTCAAGCGCTCGCACTCCGTCTGCGCGCAGGGCGGCATCAACTCCGCCAAGAACCTCAAAGGCGAAGGCGACACCACCTTCAAGCACTTTGACGACACCGTCTACAGCGGCGACTTCCTCGCCGACCAGACCCCCGTCAAGCAGATGTGCGATCAGGGCCCTGCCATCATCGACCTGCTCGACCGCATGGGTGTCCCCTTCAACCGCACACCCGAGGGCTTGCTCGACTTCCGCCGCTTCGGTGGCACCATGTATCACCGCACCGCCTTCGCCGGAGCAACCACCGGCCAGCAGCTCCTCTACGCGCTCGATGAGCAGGTCCGCCGCCACGAGTCCGAGGGCAAAGTCACCAAGTACGAGGGCTGGGAGTTCCTCTCCGCCGTCCTCGACAGCAAGGGAGCCACGCGCGGCATCTGCGCGATGGACCTCCGCACCATGGAAGTCCGCACCTTCCCCGCCGACGCCATCATCATCTGCACCGGCGGCATCGGAGCCATCTTCGGCAAATCCACAAATTCCGTCGTCTGCACCGGCAGCGCGCAGTCCGCGCTCTACCAGCAGGGCGCTTATTACGCGAACGGCGAGTTCATCCAGGTCCACCCCACCGCCATCCCCGGCGAAGACAAACTCCGTCTCATGTCCGAGTCCGCCCGCGGCGAAGGTGGCCGCGTCTGGGTTCCGAAGGATAAGAACGACAAGCGCGCCGGCAAATCCATCCCCGAGAGCGAACGCTGGTACTTCCTCGAGGAGTGGTACCCCAAGTACGGCAACCTCGTCCCCCGCGACGTAGCCACACGGGCAATATTCAAAGTGGTGTACGAGCACGGCATGGGCATCGACGGCCAGCCCATGGTCTACCTCGACCTCACCCACATCGACCGCGCCACTCTCAACCGCAAGCTCGAGGGCATCCTCGAGATCTACGAGAAATTCGTAGGCGAAGACCCCCGTGACGTCCCCATGAAGATCTTCCCCGGCATGCACTATACCATGGGTGGTCTCTGGGTCGATAACAACCAGCAAACCAACATTCCCGGCATCTTCGCGGCTGGCGAGGCCGACTTCACCATCCACGGAGCCAACCGCCTCGGTGCCAACTCCCTGCTCTCCTGCATCTACGGAGGCTTCCTCGCAGGCCCTCAGGCTCTTGCTCACGCCAAGTCGCTTCCTCCACAGGAAGGCGACGGTGGTCACGCCGCCGAGCTCCAGCGCCAGAAGGAAAAGAACAGCGCACTCCTCAGCAGCACTGGCAAAGAGAACCCGTTCAAGATCTGGCGCGAACTTGGCGAAACCATGACCAAGCACGCCACCATCATTCGCTATAACGCCGGGCTCGCCGAGGCCGATGCCAAGATCGTCGAGCTTCTCGAACGCTACAAAAACATCAATCTCGCCGACAAGAGCCAGTGGGCCAACACCAGCTTCGCCTTCACCCGGCAGCTCTACAACATGCTTGAACTTGGCCGCGTCATCGTCCAGGGCGCGCTGCTCCGCGACGAGTCTCGCGGAGCCCACTACAAACCCGACTTCCCCGAGCGCAACGACGAGAAGTTCCTCAAAACTACCAAGGCAAGTTTTGTCGACAACGCACCCAAATTCGAATACGGAGACGTAGACACAAGCCTCATCGTTCCTCGTCTTCGCCACTATGGCGCGGACGCCTGATTGGAAGTCTTATGAAACTCGGCCTTCCCTCAACCCGTCGGCGGCATCCTATGAAACATGAGCTGGAATTTCGCACATTTCGATCCTGTAGAATTTTTCATTCTCTCAGCTGTGTTCGTTGCGGTCATCATCGGGTGGATTATCTACACCCGGCGTCTCAAGACCCCTCCGAACGTCAGCAAGACTGCAGGAATCGCCATTGCAACCGAGAAGTGGGAGCACCCCGACAAGCATTAAAGGCGGTCGCGGCGCTCCACTGCATCGTCTCGGACAACATACTCTATCTGTGTTCCGAGCCAGCTCCTATCGAAACAAGTCTGAATTTTAGCCCGCACAAATCCAAAATAGCCTACCGCCTGCCGATCTATCTCGTCGTGGCCAGCACCATCGATAGCTTCGCCTTTCAATCTCACTCCAATATTCTTTGTCGCACCGTCAACTAGAAGCAAGGGAGCATCCCCATGGCGCAGAATGCCACGAGCAGCAAGACCATCAAAGTCGAGATCAAGCGCCAGGCCAGCCCCGACGCCCCCGCCGTCACCGAGAAGTTCGAGATCCCCTACCGCCCGAACATGAACGTTACCTCGCTGCTCGGCGAGATTGCGCTCAACCCGACGACCATCACCGGCCAGGCCACCACTCCGATAGTCTACGACTCCAACTGCCTCGAGGAGATCTGCGGCTCCTGCGCGATGCTCATCAACGGCAAGGCGCGCATGGCATGCTCCGCGCTGGTCGACAAGCTCACCGGCCCGAATGGCACCGACACCATCACGCTGGCGCCGCTCTCGAAGTTCCCCGTCGTCCGCGATCTCGCCGTTGACCGATCAGTCCTCTTCGAGAATCTGAAGGCGGTCAAAGCGTGGGTGCCGATCGATGGAACCTACGATATCGGCCCCGGGCCGAAGCAGTTTCCTCGGTTGCAGGAAACCCTCTATCCCCTGTCGAACTGCATCTCCTGCACTATCTGCATGGAGGTCTGCCCCCAGTTCAACACGGCCACCGGCTTCGTCGGTGCAGCCACCATCGCCCAAGTCAAGCTCTTCAACACCAATCCCACAGGAGCGGTGCTCAAGGCAGACCGTCTTCGCGCAATGGCCGGAGACGGTGGCATCGCGGATTGCTCCTACGCCCAGAACTGCGTCAACGCCTGCCCCAAGGGCCTCCCCCTCACCGAAGCCATATCAGACATAGGACGCGATGTCATGGCGCAGAAGTTAAAGGACCTCTTCTCGCTCTAAGTCATTTCTAGAATGCAAGAGCGGCAGGCTCATACCTGCCACTTTTTATTGGCTGCGCCCCGCTTATCGGCGATTGAATGCCTGGTTGTAGCCTCGAAGATACGCGTTGCGAAAATTGTTCTGATAGGGGCGGAACGGTCCGAAGCGGGGATCATAGCCCGGCGTATCGTGATAAGCGCGATCCGAGCGCGGGTGATACCCAAACCCTCGTCCCGCATCGCGAGTTCCGTTATCGAAGCCGATGCGAAAGCCATCGTGGTCGGCCTGTTCCACCAAGGGTGGTGGGCCTGGAGGTGGACCCGCCACATAGACGCGATCCGCGCAACCAGTAACGAAAAGAGTAGCCGCTGCGGCGAGCGTAAGCAGAGCGGACTTGCGCCATAACGTCATTCGAAGCAATTGCATAAAACCTCGCTTTCCCTAAGTACTGCCGTAAAACAGCACGGTCACTCATAGGAACGCGAGGGTCTCCAGAATGTTTCTGTAGAAAGAAGTTGCGGTCGAATCGAAGGAACAGTATCAGGCAGTGCCACTCGGAAGCCGAACAATAAACTCCGTATTGCCAGGCTCCGAAGAGAACAGGATGCGGCCGCCAAACTCTTCGACGATACGATGCACAATGCCAAGGCCAAGGCCCGTCCCCACTCCAACACCTTTGGTCGTATAAAACGGATCAAAGATCTGGCGCTGGCAGACATTGGGAATGCCTGACCCATTATCGGTGACGCTGATGCAAATGAAGTTCTTGGTCGTCCCACCCGTCTGCGGTATCAACTCCTGCCAGGTGCGCAAACTGATGCGGCCCTTCTGAGGAACGGCATCTATCGCATTGTCGAGCAGGTTGGTCCAGATCTGGTTCAGGCCGGAATGATTGGTTTTCAGGATCGGAAGGTTCTGCGCGAAATCCTTATCGAGAATGATCTCTTTTTCGCGAAACTTATGCGCAAGGATGACCAGCGTGGAGTGAATGCTGTCGTTGACATCCAGCGCCTGCTGCACGCCCTTGCCTTCGTAGGCGTACGACTTCACGGCATGAACGAGGTCCCCAACGCGGCCAATGCTTTCTTCAATCGTGCCGACGAGTTGCATACTCGATACCATCGCCTCCAGCCAGCTTAGGGCATCGGAGAAGACTGCGCCCTGGAACTCGGCGCGCGCACACTCAAGCTTCGGCGCATCGATGCCGATAGAAACGAGCGTCGGTGCCAGCTTCCATGCGTTTTCTACGTGAGCATTCTCCATCCACTCCGCAAGACACTCCTCGGCATCGCTCTGCTCGACGGAGTTCCGATGCCGAGGCGGCTTCGCCGTGAGCGCCTGCTCCTGCAGCTCGAACATGCATTCCTTCTGCTGCCGTGTCAGCTCAGTCAAGCTGAACTTGGCAGTGAGCTGATGAAGCCGTAAAAGATTGTCCCGCAGCTGCGAGGCAGCGCGACGGGCAGCCGCGCCTGGATTGTTCAGCTCATGCATCAGGCCCGCAGCCAGTGTGCCCAGCGAGGCCATCTTCTCCTGGTGAACAGCGACACTCTGTATCTTCAGCAGGCGAAGAGCCATGTTGCCCAGAATGGCCTTGCGCACTTCAGGGCAGGCCGTCATCAGAATCCAGAAGCCGTCCTCATCGAGACGGAGAAGGTGCGATTTATCGACGGAACGAATATTAACCGCATTCGGAATATTCGCCAGCAACGGAACTTCGCCAAGCGCTGAACCAGCAGTGAGTGCATGCATCGCCATCTCGCCGCCCTCGGGAGAGACGTGAGTAATGCGAAGCTCCCCTTCGAGGAGAATCCAGAAAAAATGGGTAATCTCCCCCTGGTGAATGACGAAATCGCCGTCCTTCAGATAGAGATGTTCCGCGTTCTCAAGGCAGATCATCTGCCCGTCCGAGAGTGAAGACAGGATGGGGACCTGGTGGAGTTTTTCCAACATCGCTGCGTCCAATTGCCGCCCTAGTTTGCCTGCCGTTTCGTTCGGGGTTTCGATCTTCGCTTCGATCATCGTGTCACGCATTTCCGTTCATCACTTAGAGAGTCGCCAGATACTGATGTACAAACTGAATTGCAATAGAACCCTCGCCAACCGCCGAGGCACATCGTTTGACCGAGTTGAAGCGAACATCGCCCGCGACAAAGATACCGGGAACGCTGGTCTCCAGCAAATAAGGATCACGGTCCAGCTTCCAACTTTTATCGGCTCTAGCCTTGAGTTCTGGACCAGCAAGGATGAACCCTTTCGAATCGCAGGCGATCGTCGGGGGCAGCCAGTCGGTCTTGGGAGCGGCCCCGATAAAGATAAACAGCGAGTTGGAGATACGCTGCTCTTCGCCGCGCGGCGTCCGCAGCGTCAAGAGTTCCAGGTGATCGTCGCCGGAGATGCTGACAACCTCCGTCATCGGCTCGACGACGATGTTGGGCGTCGCTTCAATCTGGTCGATCAGGTAACGGGACATGCTCCGCACCAGCGATGGCCCACGTACCAGCATGTGAACCTTTCTGGCATAGCG
>JBDTDX010000077.1:0-6454 GCA_039922815.1 Granulicella sp. | reverse complement strand
AAAATTACGATCTTGCGAAGCATGTTGCCCCCCAACCCGGCGCGGCGAAATGACTATCGTGGACCCCTCTAAAAATTACCATCCTCGTGACTCTTTTTGCTCATCGAGATCCTCCTGCACGATGCATTACGTTGACAGGCCTTTTTATAAAGACTATAAAGCGGTCGTCCATGGAACTCGTTCACGAAGGAATAGCCCAAATCCAGTAACTTCCTTGTTCGGCATGGTGGTCAAACCCTGTATCAATTTCTGGAGGTCTCTTGAACATATACTTGTTTTCCCGCAAATCTTGCCTCTTCCTTCTTATCGCCGCACTCAGCATCACCAGCGCCTCCGCGCAGGTAACCACCGGCAGTATCCTTGGAACCATCCGCGATCAGTCTGGAGCCGTCATTCCCAACGCTTCGGTCATCGTCAGCGATACGGGCAAGGGCACGTCCTCCACCGCGAAAACCAACGGTGACGGAGAGTACAACGTTCCTTTCCTGATTCCGGGCACGTATAACGTCTCCGCCGCGAGCCCGGGTTTCAAGAAAACGGTATCCAACAACATCGTCGTCGATATCGATCAGCGTGCCCGTGTCGATCTCGCCCTCAGTCCCGGCGGTGCCTCTGAGATCGTGGAGGTCACGACCATCGCGCCACTCATCAAGTCCGACTCCTCTGAGCTTGGCGACGTCGTCGGCAAGCGCGAGGTTCAGAGCCTTCCACTCAATGGCCGCAACTTCATCCAGTTAACCTATCTCGTTCCCGGTGTTACCCCGGGCCAACAGGGCGAAAACCTCTCCGGCTCCAGTTCCTTCAATCCGCGCGCCGCTTCTAATTTCAACGCGCTCGGTAGCCAGGCCAACACCAACGCCTATCTCGTCGATGGCATCAACGACAACGAGTACACCTTCAATACCGTCATGGTGCAGCCGTCCGTGCAGTCTATCGCCGAATTCAAGGTGCTCACTGGCACCTACTCGGCTGAGTACGGCACCGGTTCAGGCGTACTTTCGGTCTCTACTCGCTCCGGGTCCAACGACCTGCACGGCGAGGTGTTCACCTACCTGCGCAACAGCGCACTCGACGCACGCAATTTCTTCGCGCGCACCGGGGTCAAGCCTGCTTACCGCCGCGGCCAGTTCGGCGCTGCCATCTCCGCGCCCATTATGAAAGACAAACTCTTTGTGTTTGCCGATTATTACGGCCAGCGCTCGCTGCAAGGCATCACGAACACCAATAGCGTCCCCACTGCTCTCCAGCGCACCGGCGACTTCAGCGACTACCGTGACGCAAGCGGCAACCTCATTCCTATCTACGACCCGCTCACGACCAGGGCTGTCAGCGTCAACGGATCCACTCGCCAGGTTCGCAGCCAGTTCATGGGATGCAACGGCAACCAGCCCAACGTCATCTGTCCCAACCGGCTCAACCAAGTTGGCGTTAACGTCGCCAGCATCTACCCACTGCCTCAGTTCAACACCACCGACAGCCTCAATAACTACATTTCCACCGCGAACCGCATCATTAACGATAACGGCGGGAACGTCCGCGTGGATTACCATCCGAGCGCGAAAGACTCAGGCTTCGTCCGCTTCAGCTACGAGGACTTCGAGCAGACCGCACCCAATCCTCTTGTGGGTGGCTCTGGCACGTGCTGCCTTACAACGCCAGCGGCGGCCGCTGCGAAGTTCGACCTCGGTCCTTATGTCTCCGGCCTCCAGGTCACATCGCTGTATGCACAGGGCATGTCCATTAACGAGACGCACTTGTTCAGCCCGCACATCTTCAACGAAGCCCGCATCGGTTATGCACGCACCAATCCTTTCACGCGGCAGAGCGACTTCGGTCATAACTCCGCAACCTCACTCGGTATTTCCGGCCTGAACATCAGCCAATTCACCACAGGCCTTCCTAATATCCAGATCGGTTCCGGGTGCGGCAACGAGTTTACCTGCCTGCAGGGCGGAACCGCCTTCCTGCCTGCGAACCCCCGCCAGACCAACATCCAGTTTGAAGACACGCTCTCTTACACACACGGCAGCGATCAGGTTAAGGTCGGCTTCCGCTACGTTCGCATCCTCGCCTCGCCCTTTACCAACACGACCACCCGCGGGCAGATCACCTTCAGCGACAACATGACCAACTCTCAATCCGGAAGCTCTGCCTCCACCGCGGCTGCCGGCGGCAACGGCCTTGCGGGCCTCCTGCTCGGCTACCCCGCATCCGACTCGCGCAACTTTCTGAAGGTGCCTTTCTACATCACGAAAAATATATACTCCGGCTTTATTCAGAATGACTGGAAAGTTACGCCTCGACTCACCCTCAACCTCGGCGTGCGTTACGACGTCTTCACCCCTGACGTCGAGAAGGACAACAAGCTCGCCAACTTCGACCTCGTCAACCTGCACTTTATCTACGCAGGCGTGAATGGCGTGTCCCGGACTGCCGGTGTGCAGACGCGATACAACGATTTCGCTCCGCGCGTCGGCTTCGCTTTTGATCTCACTGGCAAGGCAAACACATTTGTCCGTGGCGGCTTCGGCATCTCCTACTTCGAAGGTCCATTCTCCGCTTCGGACGAACTCGGCCAGAACCCGCCGTTTACCGTCTCCCAGACCTCCTCACAGAACACAACGTATCCCGGTGCGGCAACGCTGGCGAATGTCTGCACCGCGACGAACATCTCCAACTGCCAACCCTTGATCAACAATATCTTTCCTCAGGGTGCGGTCTCGCTCGATCCCAACCTGCTCCAGACCACCGCTGGAGTCAATGCACTAACCCCGGCCATCGTCTCGCACTCACTGACGAACAAAACCCCGAGCATGCAGACCTTTACGCTTGGCATCGAACGCCAGGCGTATGGCGGCGTCTTTGAAGTGAACTACGCCGGGAGCCATAGCGTGCACCTAACCTTCGTCTACAACCCGAATGAGACCCAGCCCGGACCAGGAACCACCAGCTCTGCCTCGCGACGTCTGTTGCAGCCCATCGCGAATGTCAGCACATTCGTTCAGGAGGACCCGATCAACTACAGCAACTACAACTCGCTGCAGTTGAAATATACGAAGCGCTACTCGCATGGGCTTACCGCGTTGATGAACTACACCTTCTCGAAATCGCTCGATGACGGCGGCTCAGCCGCTTCCGGCGGCGGCGCCTCCGGAAGTCCTCAGACCGTGACCAACCTCCGCGCGGGCTACGGAGCATCCGGCTTCGACCAGAAGCATCGGTTTGTAAGCAGTATCACTTATGAGCTTCCCTTCGGCGGCGGCCGGGAGTTCCTGCGCACTGGACTGCTCTCCCACGTCTTCGGTGGTTTCGAGTTCGACGCGATTACCACCTACGCGAGCGGACCGCCGTTTACCGTCACTCTCAACTCCGGCGTCACCAATGCCTCCGCAAGCTGGCCCAACCGCCTCGGTGGCCGCGGCAAGATCGATCACGGCACTTATTTGCACTTCTTCAACACGTCTCTCTGCCCTGCGGGTACAGACGATGGGGCCTGTGCATTCCAGGTCCCCACGGGAAACAATTACGGTACCTCGGGCCGATCCGTTCTTTACGGACCCGGAACCAAGAACTGGGACGTTGCCCTCCAGCGCCGGGTCAAGATCTTTCGGGAAAAGAGCATAGCCTTCAAAGTGGACGCCTTTAATGTCTTCAACACCAAAAACCTGCTGACGCCGAACACGTCCATTGGCTCCGCGAACGCCGGTGTCATCACTGGCACCAACCAGGACAACCGCGATCTGCAGGCGTCGGCAACCATCTACTTCTAAGCCCATATTTCGCAAACCAAAGGGGCTCGATTATATGATCGAGCCCTTTGACTTACACGCTCTTTACTTTGCATCCGGTTGGGACTCACGCGCCCGAATTCGTTCCGAACAACCCCTGATAATGCAGTTTCACATCAAGCCAAACCGTCATCTGCTTCTCCACGTCCGGTACGCCAGAAAACCGGCACCAGCTTCCCATCGCATGTTTGTCACCCGGCATTACGATCATCTCCCAAGAGACACCGGACGCTTTAGGTTTGCATCCGGATCGCTGACCTCAGCCAGCGGTATGTCTTCGTCGCGATTCAAGATGATCTGCAGTAATGGCGGAGCGTTGGGGCTGACGATGGGGTGAGATCCCTTACCCTTCGAAGCATATTCCATCATCAGCGACTGCCCATCGGCGGTACGTATACGATCAAGTCTTCCGTGGAACCCGCGTTGGCCTTACCGCCGCTGCCGCTACCTTTGTCTGTGTGGCCCCTATGCCCGCGCAATCCACACATCCCAAGAGAAACAAATATCGCTACCATCTGCACCCGTCGGCCCATGATTGTTCGCACGCGCCATTTTCCTGCAAACTCTGAGCCGGGGGCAAAAGCTACTACTCCCAGAACGGCTCACCCGGTAGCAGATATTTATGCAGATAATCCTGGTTCAGATCGAGCCCCAACCCAACTCCTGCCGGGATCTCCATCTGGCCCTTCTTTACCACCGGACCGTTGCTTGCGGCCATCGCCTCGACGAACCTGCCATTATGCGCCAGCGCACTCTCCACCTTGAACAGGTTCTGGATTGTGCACGCAAACTGCGCATTGGCATACGTCATCACCAGCGAACCGACGTTATGCAGGGCCACCGGCGTACGCGACAACGCGGCATAGTCAGCAATTTTCTTGACCCCCGTGATACCTCCGGAAAATGCGAGATCCGGATGTGCAATGTCGATCGCGCCGCTATCGAGGAAGGGCCGGAACTGCCGCACCATCTCGAGCTTCTCTCCGGTCAGGATGCGGATCGTCGTGCTCCGCCGCAGGTCCATCCAACCCTGATGAAAGACGGGGTTCATCGGATCCTCAAACCAAAGTGGATTCATCGATTCCACAGCCTTCGCAATCTGGATCGAGCTCGGTGCGTCGAGTTCACCATGCGCGTGCACCGCGAGATCGATGTCGTCGCCCACCGCCTCCCGCGCATTGTCGAATCCTACCCTCGCGTCGCGAATCTGCTTCGTGGTCAGCGGTGCCGCATACACTCCCGACGGCACCCCTAACGGCTCATTCAGATTGTTCTTATAAACAGTAAAGCCCTCCGGACGCGCCCGAATCCGGGCTGCCCATTCTTTGCAGCTCCCCTTATCCAGCATGTTCACGCCGTCCCCGTGCGAATACATCGGGATTGTCTCGCGGAACCGTCCACCCAATAAGACACTCACAGGCTGGTTCAATAGCTTGCCTGCGAGATCCCACAACGCAATGTCGATACCGCTCGCCGTTGGGATATGTGCCACGTAGTTGTACATCAGCGACGTCATCTTCTCCCAATGCACGCCGATGTCAAGAGGGTCCTTCCCGATCAGCAGGTGTTTGAGAGTTTCAATCCGCGCGCGCGCAATCGGTCCGGTCGCGCCGGCCTCTCCGATTCCGCTGATGCCGGCATCCGTATCGATACGGATGAGACAGTTGCCTGCCATATGATCCAGCGCCATTGCCTTTAGCGACGTGATCTTTACTTTGCCGTTAAGAGGAGCCGCAAAAGCGTGGAATTGCCCCAAGAATCCTGCCAGCGGTAGAGTTGCCATAAGCCGTATTACATCGCGTCTTGTCTTAACCAATTCGGTTCCTCTCAGACCCATTCCGACTGCTGACCTAAAGCGCAAGAAGGCGCCTTCACAGAGGAGTTTTATCATGGATGCAGTCCACGGTACCCCGGTAAGCATTCCTCTTGATCGTTACGTATTCTCTTTCCAGTCGATGTCTGTCCACTGAAGCCTCAACATCTCGCTGTATCGAAGATCCAGCGCTGCGACGGTCATTACCATACGACTGTACGGCTCTGCTAATGATCCGATGATCGCGACTGTTTGTTGAGGTGTCAAGATGACGACTTCCTTCTGACGCTTGGTCACCCCACGAACCTTACTAGCTCGATGGGTTTCGGCCTAGTTCGGCGAACTCCCACAGTTGGGCTAGATCGAACAACTTGTGGAGCAGGGAACGGATGTGACCTTTCGAAAGCGCAGCGAGTGGGAGGCCGTTGAGCCACGTGTTCACCGCCGCTGCTTTCATATCACTGAGTGTCGACGTTCCCCACGCTGGTCGAATGTGCCTTTCGATAAGGGACATATAGGACGCGCGCGTGGAACTCTTTGGAGGCATCTCTTCTGCGATGTAGCGATGCAGGAGTGTGTCAAAGTGGACGACCTGTGTGTAGTTGGCCATCTTGCCATCGTTCACGGAAAGCAGCAGACCTTGAAGCTTAATCCGGGGCAGCCTCTCTGTAGGAAACTCGCACCACTGAACGTCAGATACTGAGTGTTCCTAATACCGTTCTGGAGGACATGACTACATTGATCCGAAATTCCCATGCGAAGCCATGGGAGCGGTCGACCTTCCGCAGATAGCCATCTTTGCAGGTAGCCATCTTTGTAGCGGTCCCACTTACTCTTCAATGTCAGCTCACCA
>JBDTDX010000076.1:0-2563 GCA_039922815.1 Granulicella sp. | reverse complement strand
CCCGTTTTCCTGAACGAAGAAAGCATCCTGCCGCAGGCTCACGGGGTGCAGTTTGGCCACCCAGGCAATCCAGCCGGGAGTCTTCTCTGCGTCCTCTTTCTTCTCCGGCACCAGCAGTTTTCCAGCCGCATACAGCAGGATTGCCGCGAACACGTAGCTGATCCAATGGAACCGCGCCAGCAGACCCAGCCCCGCTGCAATGAACGCCCCACGCATCACAATCGCGCCCGTCACTCCCCAGAACAGCACCTTTGGCTGGTGCTCTGCATCGATCCGAAAGACCTTGAACAGCAGCAGGAAGACGAAGAGGTTGTCGATCGAGAGCGCCTCTTCAATCGCATATCCAGCCAGATACTGTACCGCCGGTGCGCCGCCCAGCGTCTTCAGCAGAAAGAGCGAGAACGCCAGCGCCACCCCTACCCACAGCACCGTTTCGACAACAGCCTTGGTATGGGCGCTTTGTTTTGACCGCCGAGCATACACCAACTCCAACCCCAGCAGGAGAAGCAGTCCGATGTGAAAACCAATCCAGTGGCTAAGCGGAGTCGCAGGCATCTGCATTCAATGCTATCGCGGATGCCGTTTTGGAATAGACGTGAAACTCTAGGCAACCAGAGTGAAACGTTTGGCGTCGAAGGATCACTACTCTTTGTCGCCGCCCGTCAAAGCCATAAGGAGTAGTCATGCAAACCTTTGCTGCACCTTTTATGAATCTGCCTTTAAATTTCTCCGCCTCCGCAGTCACCCCCGCTAACATCCTTGCTGAGCCTCTTCTCGGCCGCTGGATCAACGGAAACGGGTCTGTCCGCGATCTGGCCCGTATCTCCATCTCTACCCGTCGCGGAACGCTTATCGTCGAGGCGGTCGGTACGCTCAACACGGAATCCTGCGATTGGGGTGCCGTCAGCGGAATTGCCTACACCTCGAGCGTTGGCTCGGTGCCGGCCGTCGCCTTCAGTGCCCAGTACACCTTCCACTCCTCGCATGTCATCCTGATTGGTCATCTTCAGGGCAAACGTCTGCTTGTCGAGACCTTCACCCAGTTCACGGATAATAGCGGCCGCGCAAATCTCTATTGTGTCGACACCCTCAGCCGATAACCTCTGTATCACTCTCCCCAGGCTGTAAAAAGGCCGCGCCGAAATCATCGGCGCGGCCTTGTTTCTGCAAAAGTTCCTATCGCTGATTCAGCAGTCGAATCATCTCCATAAACAGATCGCCCGAGATCTGTAACGAGCGCGCACTGATCTTGTCGATCGTGTCCTCAGCCGTATGGTGCCATCCATCCGGGGTGACCGCCGTATGCGGTCCATAGTCGTAGTCGATCACGTCGAGTACCGGCACCCCCCGTTGCTTGAACGGCAGATGATCGTCCTCTTCGGCCCCCGCTGTTTTGAAGATCGAGCTGCTATGCCCCGTGTTCTTCGCAGCCACCGCCAGCATGTCGAGCAGCCACGGCGTCGAATTCAGCTCCTTATTGATGTTCAGGTCCTTGTCGGCACACATATCGGCAAGCAGGAAGGCCTTGATCTTCTTGATCGTGCCATCGTTCGACCACTTCGCCGCCAGGTGCCGCGTGCCATACAGCGAGTCCGCCGCCGACCAGTTGCCGCTCACCGACTCTTCGCCATCGTCGAACACCAGCCACACCGAGTAGCCCTCCGGCGGATGCGCGCGCAGCACGTTCCCGATCTCGATCAGCAACGCCGTCGTGGCGGCTCCGTCATTCGCGCCCACGAAGTTGATATCGCGCAGCGGGTAGTTCGTCTCATAGTGCGAGGCTAGCACGATGATGCCGTCTTTTTTACCGGGATATTTGACGATATAGTTGCGCATCGTCTGCAGCCCAGCCGGCGTATTCGTCGTAAAGCTGTCGGTCTCCAGATGCCCTTTGGCTGCCTCAGCCTTAAAGTGCTCCTTGATAAACTGCTCGGCCTTCAGGTGTCCCGGCGACCCGTTGAACCGCTTCGGCGCGACCTGCAACAACTGCTGCGTCAGGGTATACGCGGCCTGACCGTCGAACGCTGTCTTCTGTCCGTAGGCGGGCAGCAGGCAGAAAAGAACCAGCAGAGGCAGACAACGACGAAGAGGCTTCGAGAGGCTCATGCGGCAGTTTTTTCTTTGGCTTTGCGGCGCGCCGGGTTGACGAAGAACGCCACACCAACCCCAACCAGGTAGAGCGCCAGCATCGGGCTTGCGAACAAGCACATCCCGATCGGGTCCGGCGTCGGGCAGATCACCGCGGCGATCAGGAAGATGGCGAGGATCGCATACCGAATATGTTTAATCAGGAACTTCGCATCCACAATGCCGAACAGCGCAAGAAAGAAGATCACAATTGGCAGTTCGAAGGTCACGCCCAGCCCGAGGATCACCGCCAGAAAAAATCCTGTGTAGTCCTCGATCGTAATCATGTGCGTAAAGTTCTTGCCGAAATCCTGTATCAGGATCTTCATCGCGCCCGGCAGGACATAGCGATAGCCAAACCATGCTCCGGTCAGGAACAGGCCGACCGTCGCGGTCATAAACGGCCACACATAGCGTTTCTCGTTCGCGTACATAC
>JBDTDX010000075.1:0-5695 GCA_039922815.1 Granulicella sp. | reverse complement strand
GGAGGGCGTAGAGCTTGTGCTTGCAGAGGTAGTTGCTGCGGCCCTTCATGTAGCAGACTTTGAGCGGGCCGAGGAGGGATTCGAGGAAGGGGATGTCCTTGAAGTAGAGCTGCTCCTGTAGATTTTTGGTGCCAGTGGAGATGATGATGCGCTGCTGGCGCTCGCGGGCTAGGCGGAGGGCGGGTAACAGGTAGGCCAAGGTCTTTCCCGTTCCTGTGCCGGCTTCTACGATGAGGTGACGCTTTTCTTTGAAGGCGCGCTCGATGGCTTTGGCCATCTCGTACTGGCCCTTGCGGTGCTCGAAGTGGAGCGAGGACTTTGAGAGGAGACCGTTGGGGGCGAAGAAGTCGTGCAGGTTGGGGAGCTCGCCGGTTGGGTTGGGGTTGGCCGGGGGAGCGGGGGCGATTTGGATAGGGGAGGACACGTGGGGCTGTGTCCTATGATATTTGCTTTTCTTTCGGTTAGGCCGGAGCGCCAAACGATTCCCTACGCAAGAAAGAGGTTGCCTGTTTGGTAACATATGAGTTACCATAATGCGTGATTGAGATTCAGGAATACATAGACGCCAAGGGACACATACCTTACCGGGATTGGGTTGTGAAGCTCGACACCAGTACGCGGGTTCGTGTAATTACTGCAGTGCTTCGTATGGGCAACGGCAACTTTTCTGCGGCCAAGAGTGTGGGTTCTGGTGTTTCTGAACTACGTCTGGATATGGGGCCGGGATATCGCATTTATTTCGGGAAGGATGGAGAGCGGCTAGTGATCCTACTGGGAGGCGGTACGAAGAGACGGCAACAGGCGGACATCGATGCAGCACGGGCTCTCTGGATTGAATACAAGAGACGGAAAACGGAGGATAGATGCCACTGACACGAAGCTTTCGAGAGACGATCAAGGAACAACTGACGGATGGTGATTTTCGGCGCGAGTTTCTGTGCGAAGCCGTCACGAATATGGTGGCGGGCGATCTGGAGACAGCCAAGTCGGTACTGCGCGAATACATCAATGGCACGCTAGGCTTCATCGCCCTGGGAGAGGCTCTTTCAAAATCGCCAAAAAGTTTGATGCGAATGCTCAGTCCAGAGGGAAATCCTCATGCACGAAACCTGTTTGAGATCGTCGCCTATCTTCAGAAGGTCGAAGGGACCGTGTTTGAAGTTCATGCCATCCAGGCGACTGCGGCGTGATTGGAGGCAGGTTTCTATAATGTGCAGCAAACGACAGGGGAGCCCGTCGGGCCTTATCATCAGGCCGCGAAGGTCTTGTGGCTGGTCTGGTCGCATTGTCCGGCGAGCAGGCCTGCGATGGAGATGTCTTCGTCCAAGGCTTCCCAGTGGAGGCCACGGCTGCTGATGCGGACTTGCTCTCGCTGTTCTGCGGTGCTGTGGAGGAGTCGGGGGAACCAGGCTAGCGGCACACCGATGATTCGGCCGTCGCTGAGGTTGACCCACATGCCGTCCTGATCGAAGCGAACGCTGATTGCGCTAACGGAAGAATTCATTCCATGCCCTTCCGATCCGATCTCTGGGCTTATTGTACGCAGCATAGCGTGCTGCCCTCCCTATAATGGAGGATGGCGCCTGGCGTCGGGAGAAGGTTGAGACGATGGCTAAGGCGAAGCGGGATGATAAGAAGCGATTAGGCAAGAAGCACAGGCAGGCGAGCACGCGGCCGAAGTTGGGGCGTGCGCCGAAGTCCACGCCGACTACGGGGGCGGTGGACCCGCGGAAGCGGAAGGTGCTTTCGACGAAGAAGGCTGCGGCGAACAAGCTGGCGAAGCGGCCTACGCGGTCGCCGGAGAACGAGTCGCGGAAGACGATCAAGATGGACCCGGCGGGTTCGCCGAAGGCTGGTGGCAAGAAGGTTGCGGGGAAGAAGCCGGCTGCGGCTCGTCCCAAGGATGGGATTGCAGGGCGGCAGACGCCGAACTCGGCCAATGTGGCTGGGCGCGGGGAGCGGCTGGGCGACGAGGAGCAGGCGTGGCGCGAGATGGAGTGGATCGCGGCCCAGATGGTGACTGAGACGGAGCGCGCGGACTCGCGGCTGCTGCCGTTGATTGCTGTGTGCGGGCGGCCGAATGTGGGCAAGAGCACGCTGTTCAACCGGCTAACGGGATCGCGGCGCTCGATTGTTGGCGACGAGCCGGGGATCACGCGGGACCGCATCTATGGCGAGATTGAGTGGCAGGGGGAGGACGCGCGGATCGTCGATACGGGCGGCGTGGTGCCGGATGATGAGGCGCTGATTCCTTCAGAGATCTTCCGGCAGGCGCAGGTTGCGCTGGAAGAAGCCGATGCGATTGTGATGGTGGTGGACGGGCGGACGGAGTTGGCCTCGCCCGACATGGAATTAGCCCGGCTGCTACTGCGCGGGGGCAAGCCCATCTTTCTCGCGGTGAACAAGATGGACACCGACGCGATGCAGGTGCAGGCGGAGAACTTTCGGCGGCTAGGGTTCAGAAATGTGCTGCCGATCTCGGCGGAGCATGGGACGGGCATTGGCGACTTGCTGGATGCGGTGTTTGAGGTGTTGCCGGAGCCTCGGGTGATTGAGGAGCCGGAGGTGATGCTGACCTCAGCGGATGAGGCGGAAGAGGATGAGGATGGGCCGGACTTTGCTCCGGCTGCTGGCGCTACGCTGGTGCCTGCGAAACCAGTGCGGCGGCTACGTTCGCATGGCGAGTATGAGGCGAAGGAGACGAAGGTCGCCATCATTGGGCGGCCTAACGTGGGCAAGAGCACGCTGCTGAATGCGCTGACGGGGACGCAGCGGGCGATTGTTTCGCCGATTGCCGGGACGACACGCGATGCGGTGGATGAGGTGGTCGAGCGGGAGGGGCACAGCTTCCGATTTGTCGATACGGCGGGCATTCGGCGCAAGGGCAAGACGAAGCTGATGGCGGAGAAGCTGAGCGTGATTATGGCGCGGAAGCATCTGGAAGCGGCGGATGTTTCGCTGCTGATTATTGATGCGACGGAGGGCGTTGCTGCGCTGGACGCGAACATCGGCGGATACGCGCATGAGAGCGGGCGTAGCGTGATTATCGTCATCAATAAATGGGACCTGATGACCAGGACTGGGCCGGATGGAATGCGGCTGTTCGACGGCAAGCCGCCTGCGGATCAGAAGGTGTATGAACAGCAGGTGCGGGATAATTTGAAGTATCTGGAGTATGCTCCGCTGCTGTTTATTTCAGCCTCTGAAGGCCACAATATCGAGTCGGTGTTCAAGAAGGTAGAACTGGTGGCGCGTGAGCGCAGGAAGCGCGTGACGACCGGGCAGATGAATAAATTTCTGGAGAAGGTGGACTTTCAAAAGGCCAGCGTGCCGATGAACAAGCGCGTGCGGATTTATTACATGACGCAGGCTGCGGTGGCTCCGCCCACGTTTGTGCTGTTCACGGATAAGGATGTGAAGATGCACTTCTCGTTCGAGCGATTTCTGGGGAACCAGATTCGGGATCACTTCGGGTTTATTGGAAGCCCGATCTGGTTCAAGATCAAGGCTCGGAATAAGAAGAAGGTGGAGTGATGGAGAAGGTGCAGATAAATCGATGGCTTTCGCCAAAGATTTTCATCGCAATTTATCTTTCATGTGCTGTGCTACTACTTCTTAGGATCCCTATGATCTTGCCTGTTCGCTATAGCTCATGGCAGACCGAAGATTGGAAAGATGTGTGGGCATGGCAAGCATTTTCACTGCCCAGCTCAGAGGCATCCATCGATTTACCATCGTCGAGCGCAAACGATAGTTTAGATCGGATTGCTACTGAACCTCTTCCATCTAAAAGATGGGGAACATTTTTATGGCGAGAGGTTTATTTATTTCTTCCCGCCTTATCTGTTTACCTTGTACTATTTCCGCTCAGACGCCTTATCTCAAACGGGTTTCAACAGCTAATCAAAATCTACATGCCAGTTGTGGCGGGTACTTACCTCCTAGCCACAGCGGCACTCTTGATCTTTCCGCCATGCGAGTTAATTTCAGAAAATAGTTATGGAGCCACCGTTCGCGAGCATCTCTTACTATGGCAACGTGGCAACTATACCTTGGACTATGGGGCACTTATCCTTGAAGAATTGGCAATTTTTGCGTTAGCCTCAGCACTTTACGTAGCTCTCCACGCTTTCAACCGCAGACAGAGTAATTTATAAAAAACACAAACGACTCGATCCCGGAGCCAGCTAATCCAGGAGTGTGGGCGCGGTCACATCAGATTTTGTGGCGTCTCTTTTGTAGAGGATCTTTCTGCTGAGGACTCTTTCCGAGTGGGGGTAGGTCGAAGGTAATCTCGACAGGGTGGAACTTTTGATTTTCAGGTGCGTACGCGAACCCTCGACCTGAATCGAGGGCGGTGGGATACAAACTGAAAAGCAAAACCGCCCGGAGCGATCTCCGGGCGTTATTGACAATGTTTTTGCTGCGGGCGGTTTACGAAGCCGAATGAGGTACGGGGGCTGGCGCTACACCGTTCTTTTTGGCGATGTCGTTGATCATCTCGAGGTGGCCTCGAACGACCTCCGCTCCTTTTTCAACGGCTTCTTTGAAAGCCGGGTAGCCAGTGGCTTTAATTTCTTTTTCAAAGGCCATCAAATCTTTGTGGTGATCCTCGACCATTGCCTTGATGTAGGCCCTGTCGAAGGCTTCGCCGGAAAGAACTTCGAGCTTGACTTTCAGCGCATCGGTCGCAATGGAGTCGTGCTCGGGTTTCTTCAGACCGGCCTCGTTCGCGAAGGACTGCATGTTCTCGATGAGCATCGTGTGATCGTGGACCATCTTCTGGGCGAAAGCCTTCACATCCTCATTATTGGACTTCTTTAAAGCGATCTGTGCGAGATCGATTTCGTCCACACTCCCTTGCGTGGCGTCTTCGAGGAATTTGGTGTCCTGGTGGGCGGTACTTTGCTGATCTTTAACAGCGGGAGCGTGCGTTTTGGCAAATGCTGGCGCACACGTGGTGAGAAAAGCAAGAACGACTATGGCGGGAATGGCAGCAACTTTCATCTTTCGACCTCAATCCTATTGGAATTGACCGGTCGTGCATGGCGTTTACAGCCCCCGGGTCGGGCGCGAGGCCCATATATGGAACAGACGCCCGAAGATGCGTTTGAAGTTGCATGAGGCGCTTCGAATCGTTAACAGGGACGATCTGCCAGCCATCCGGTCCAGGCTTCAAGGGCGCGGTCGCATTGGATCTTGTGGCGCTCTTTTTTGTCACGGATCTTTTTGCGGAGGTCTTCTTCGAGGGGTGGGAGGAGGTCGAAGGTGATGTTGGCGGGTTGGAATTTCTTCGTCTCGGCGTGGGTGATGTAGTGGGTGAGGCTGCCGTTGGCGGTGGCTCTGGGAGCGGGCTTGGGCTGCTGGCCGTGGGCTATTTGGGCGGCGTAGATGCCGGCTAACATGCCGCTGGCGATGGATTCGGTGTAGCCTTCTACCCCGGAGAGTTGACCGGCGATGAGGATGGTTGGGTGGGCTTTGAGCTGGAGGGTTTCGGTGAGCAGCGACGGGGCGTGGATGTAAGTGTTGCGGTGGATCTGGCCGTAGCGTAGGAAGGTTGCGTTTTCGAGGCCGGGGATGAGTTGGAGGACGCGTTTCTGTTCGGAATACTTCAGGTGATTCTGGAAGCCTACGAGGTTGTAGGAGTCGGCGCGGAGGTTCTCTTGCCGAAGTTGGACGCAGGCGTAGGGCCAGC
>JBDTDX010000074.1:0-4933 GCA_039922815.1 Granulicella sp. | reverse complement strand
CATCGCTGGCGAGGAACTCGCCCCCTCCGGGAATGGCACCTCCCACTGGGTGCGGAACGCCTGGAACCGTTTCCTTGAACTTTGGACCGCCCTTCCTCAGAACAAGGGAATAGATCGGAACCTCCGTCGTCTCGCGATGTACGAGGAGTTTGCACCGATCGGCCAGCATCGAGCGCATCATCGCAAGAAGCAGGTCGGTCTGAGCAGCGGGGTCGCGCCACTTGGCAATGTCGCCCTCTTCGATCTTCGCGTTGATCACATAGCGCTCGTCCATAGCCCACCGGGGAAGGCCCTTTACCTCCTTGGGGGTATAGAAAGCCGAGCCGCCCGCAGGCGGAGTGAACGCATTAATGATTGCCGCGAACAGCGACTCATCGTTCAATCGCCACCCATCCGCAGTCAGTTCCACTTCGGGCAACCCATCGCGGCTCTCCGCCCCGGGAAGAACCTGCCGAATGGACACCACATCAAATGACGGGGCCGTTGCAGACTCCTGACCGAAGCCCACACTAAGTCCAGCAGCTAGCGAGAGGGATGTAAAGACACCAACAATGCAAGCGGATTTCACAGGTCGTTACCCTCCCGGAAGCGCATAGGGTGACAATTAGATCACAAGCAAAAACAAGCTCCATGAATAGGTCCGAGAAGTCGACTTTCGGACAAAGGAAGGATTAGTCGCGAGAAACTTCTTCTCATCACAAACGTCAGCTAACTACGAACCAACAATTCCATCACCCAACGCACCCATCTACCCCAACCGCTTCTACCGCACCATATCCGATACCGAAGTAACTCAGCCCGTAGGCGCATCCATGGTCTTACGATAGATATTCAGGATTTGATCGGTCTTCTGTTCCCAGTCAAAGAATTCTTCCACGCGCAGCCGCCCTGCGGAGCCCAGTTGCGATCGAAGCGACGGCGACGCAATCAGCGCTTGCATGGCTTCCTTGAAGCCTTGTGTAATCGCAGAGGCACTCGACGGCTCGACAAGCATTCCGCAGCTTGCGTTCAGATAATCCGCAGGACCGCCCCAATTGATGGCGACTGCCGGGACGCCGCAAGCCATCGCCTCAAGCACGACTGCGCCGCCGCACTCATGAATGCTCGGTAGCAGAAGGGCTGTCGCTCCATGCAAAAGCTGTGCACAGTCTTGTTGAGGGAGCCATCCGAGCCAGTGCACCCGGTTGGCAATCCCCAGACTCTGCGCTAATGCAGTCCAACTCGAACGCATTGGGCCGTCGCCGACGATTTCGAGTTGAGCATCGGGGATCGCTGCCAGCGCATGCAGGACAAAATCCAATCGCTTCAACTCCACCAGGCGGCCGATAAAGAGAAACCGTGCGGGAACGCCAGCGGCAACAGGCTCGACTTTGACCGGGAGCTTCCAGATTTCGAAATCGACTCCGTTCTCCGGGATTTCGAGAATTTCGCCTTGGACGCACGAGGGAAGGGCGAGACGTGTGCGTTCATTGGCCACAAGGAGAAGCGAAGCGCTCTTTTTACCCGTAACGATTCTATTGACGAGATTGGCGCTGCTGCGCCCGAGCGCCACAGTGAAACGTGTGAAGATGGATTCGGATTCGCGAAAGGCAGGCGGATAGCTCATGCCGCCATTCATGGGCCCAATGATGACTGGAACACGCAACCCGGAGATGAAGGACGGAGCTTTGGGAGAGACCGGAATCGGCTGGTGAATCAGGTTAATGCCCCGATCCTGGATCAACTGCTTGATCATATTGCGCTGGATCAGTTGATTGATCAGCACCATCAAGGTGCCGAACGTTGCTTCCGCGACGGGGCGCGGCAGTGGCCGGCCGAGAGTCCAGATCAGTTTGTGATACCACTTGTCGGGAATGTACTGGATGCGCGACTGGTCCAAAGGGAAGAGTGCTTCCAGTTCCGACCGCGTGCGGCCGTGAACGATCAACCAGGTTTCAATCCCGCGTTTGCGCAGGCGCGAGAAGTAGTGCAGCGGAAGCGAGGCCTCCCCGCCAAAACAGAACGACGCATTTTCTGCCACGATACAAACACGTAAGAGATCTGGGTCTTTCGGCATGCTCACCTTGGCAGAGTCTATTTCGATGCTAACCTCATCCTGTCATTCCCTGAGCGACGCCGTGTGAAATTTTGGAACCTTCTACAAAAGCTTGCTCCCGGTTGCTCTCATCCTCTCATGGTGCCGGAGTTCCCCGTTCAACAACAGGCATGTGGAGTTCGGGATCAAATCTCTCCCTTTATTGTCCCCGGAGCCAAGTCGAACGACCTGCGTTCTATCCCCGCACCGAAGCCATCTACCTAAGCCAAATAGCCCGCCCCACCCTCCCGCCGAAGAGCTGTGAACAAAAGCTGACACATCCTTCCATATACTGGATCGAACCAGTTCGCAGGGCGTCCGTTGCCCTTTAATTTGCTGACCCTGTTAGGAGATCTCACGATGCGTATTCCCAATATTTGCCGCCTCGCCACCTGCATGGCTCTCGTCCTCAGCTTCGCGCCAGCCGCCTTCGCCGCGGACATCCTCATCGGCGACGCGAAATCGCAGCCTGAAAGTCTGACCCTCGCTCCGGGCGGTGTCCTCTACGTAGGCAGCGCCAGCTCGCCCTTCGTCTACAAGGTCCCTGCGGGCTCCACCACCGCCGAGAAGTTCGTCGACGCCAGCGCCGAAGGCCCCGGCACCTTCTTCTTCGGCATGCTCGCCGACGCTGCCACCAACACCCTCTGGACCTGCCAGCTCACCCCCGTGCCGAACACCACGCCCGCACAGCGGCACACCGCCCTCCGCGGCTTCGACCTCTCCACCGGCAAGCAAAAGATCCGTTGGGATCTGCCGGGAGACAGCAGCATGTGCAACGACTTCGCCATCGGCCCTGACAAGGCGCTCTACATCACAGACACCTTCCCCGGCAAAATCTACCGCCTGGCCCCCGGCGCATCCACCGCCGAGCTCTTCCTAGAAAATCGCACCCTCCAGGGAGTCGATGGCATCACCTTCCTCGACGGCATCCTCTACGTGAACAACGTCTTCTTCAACAAGCTCTACCGCATCCCCGTCGACGCCGCCGGCAAGCCCGGCACCCCCGTCGACATCTGGATGGACCAGCCCGTAAAGGGCCCCGACGGCATGCGCGCCGCGAACGGCAAGCTCTACCTCGCCGAAAACGGCAGCGGCCAAATCTCCGCCCTCACCATCCACGGAGACAAGGCCACCGTCACCGTCCTCAAAGACGGACTCAAAACCCCCACCGGAGTAGAACCCGCAGGCAACACCCTCTGGATCGCCGAACGCGGCGCAGGCAAAGCCGTCTCCATGCCGATGCCCAAGTAGTTCACCTACTCCATCAATTCGCTACGCAACCAACCGTGCCCATCCTCCAAAAGAAGATGGGCACATCCACTTTCCACCAGAGCCAAGCTGACCGCCCGTAGAAGCCGCCAAGTAACTCCCAACGATAAGACGACTTCCCAGCACTCCATGAGTGAGTTAGCGATGTGTCACTCATCTTTTCTTCTTCACCGAAATACCTGCTGCCTCGTATTGGACGGTGGTCTTCTCCAAATCGACGAAACCGTCCAAACATTTTTGACGACTCGAAGATTGCATTCGATATAGACTCATTCCGACGGAAACTATGAGACATATCAAACTTATCGCAACGACTTGTATCTCGACTGGCGCTGCTGCGCTGCTCGCCTTCGGTATCACGGCCTTACGAGCGCAGGGACCCGGCGGTGGCCGAACTGCTCAGGCGTTCTTTGCCTCCCTCGATACCGATAAGGATGGAACCCTGACACGGCCCGAGATGGAGTCTGGCTTCAACTCCTGGTTTACCGCCTGGGACACCACAAAGAGCGGAACGCTCTCCCAGCCTAAGATTTTGGCCGGAGTCAGCACTTTGCTGCCGCGACCGCCCGCCGTAAAGCCCGGGCAAGCCAACACCTTCAATCCGGAAGGCAATTCGACGCCGATCCCGGTACCGCAAGCTGCCGTGGACGCCATGATGGCAGCCTTGCCGACAACCCCGGGCAGCAAGCCAAGACGCCCGCGCAGACTGCTCGTGCTGGCCCATACGGGCGCCGGAGGATTCGTGCATGCCTCCATCCCGTTGGCTGCGAAGATGGCGGAAGCGCTGGGGGACAAGGGAGGCCTATGGGCCACAACCGTCACTTATAACGCTGCGGATATCAACGCCGACAATCTCAAGAAATATGACGCCATCTTCCTGGACAGCACTACTGCCTGTTTTCTTGACGACGAGAATCCCTCCGTCACGGCCGCGCGGAGAGCGGCATTCCTCGATTTCGTGAGAAGTGGAAAGGGCGTCGCCGGAATCCACGCGGCCACAGACTCCTATCACACCGACTGCCTGGCAAGTGAGGCTGCTGCAAAGAACGGCGGTCCCGCACTGAATATAGGGGCGTTGGTTTTAGCTTCCCGGTTCATCACCGCAGCCGACAAGGATAACGACGAAACCGCCAGCCGGCAGGAGTGGAACGCACTTGCCGATGATTGGTTCAAGAAGTTGGATACCGGCAACACAGGCAAGGTCACCCAAGCCGATTTCGACGCGCATTTCAATTCCCTGTTACCCCCGCCGGACATGCGCCATCTCGGTCTGGAATCGAAGCCTGTACTCCAATGGCCGGCCTTCAACAAGCTCATTGGCGGTTACTTCAAATTTCACTGGCCCGATCCGCAACTGATTACCGTCAAGATCGATGACCCGAACAGCCCCTTGACCGCCATGTTCCATGGCAAGGAGTTCGAGATCCATGACGAGACCTATACCTTCGAGCAGGACTCGTTCTCGCGGAAAAACGTGCATGTACTCACGAGTATTGACTACGCCAAGATGAGTGCTGCCGATAAAGCAAAAGAATCGAATCCGCGAACCGATGGCGATTATGCCTTGAGTTACATTCGCCGCGAGGGCAA
>JBDTDX010000073.1:0-4369 GCA_039922815.1 Granulicella sp. | reverse complement strand
GGGGCAACGCAGCGTTTGGTCTGGCCGCACGCATGACCAATTCGTTCGCAAAGTCCGGCTGGTGCGCTTCGATCCGCGGCGTGGAGAATGGCGGCCTTGTCGAAGGTTTGACGGCGCACAACTTCCGTACCGACGAAGGCGACGTTGCCTTGAAGTGTCCGACCGAGGTGTCCATCACCGATCGACGCGAAAAAGAACTTGCAGATCAGGGATTTGTGCCACTGGTTCATTGCAAGGGGACGGACAAGGCCGCTTTCTTCAGCGTCCAGACTGTCAACAAGCCCAAAATGTATGACAAGCCGGAGGCCAACGCCAACGCACGGCTCTCCGCGCAATTGCCTTACATCATGGCGATGTCCCGTTTCGCGCATTACTTGAAGGCGATGATGCGCGACAAGATTGGTGCAACCATGAGCCGCGGTCAGGCAGAAGATTTCCTGAACCGCTGGGTAGCGCAGTATGTCATCGAAGATGACAACGCTTCTGCGGCGGCCAAGTCGAAGCGTCCTCTTCGCGAGGCTCGCATTGAAGTCATGAGCGTTCCAGGAAATGCAGGCGCATTGCGGGCAGTAGCTTTTATGCGGCCACACTTCCAACTGGATGAATTGACCGTTTCCCTGAGACTCGTCGCTGATTTGCCTGCACCGGCCAAGTAGTTCCGAACAGGCATCCACAACGCGTTTTTACCTTAACCTTGAATCACTACAAAAGGAGCAATTATGGCAGTAGATTTTTTTCTGAAGTTGGATGGAATCAACGGTGAGTCAGCGGACGATAAACACAAGGACGAGATCACCATCATGTCGTTCAGCTGGGGTGCCTCGCAGGTGACTTCGGTCTCCGGCTCGGGCGGTTCAGGTGCAGGAAAAGCCAACCTTTCCGACCTGAGCATCATGAAGAACTTTGACACGTCTAGCACACCTCTCTTCAAGGCACTCCTGAAGGGCACACACATCAAAACTGGTGTTCTAACGGCCATCAAGGCGGGCGGAGATGGGTCACCGTTCATTCAGCTCTCGCTTGAGGAGTTGTTTGTGACGAGCATTCAGACCAGCGGATCGAGTGAGATTCCGATGGAGAGCGTCTCGTTCAGCTATAACCAGGTCAAGATCGAGTACTTCAAGCAGGATGAGAAGGGTATTCTGAAGGCAGCCGGCGACGTTACCTACAACCTGAAGGGGAACACGGTAAGCTAGGATCGCCATGACTGCGTTGGAGCTGTACCGTAAAGGTGAGCTGAAGGAAGCAATCAAGGTGCTTGGCGACGAGTTGAGGTCTAATCCTCTCGACGCCAAGCGCCGCACCTTTCTATTTGAGCTGTTGTGCTTCGCCGGGAATTTTGACCGCGCCGAGAAGCAGCTTGACGTGCTCGCAGGCTCGAGCAAAGATGCTGAGGCAGGCGCGCTGATGTACAGGAGCGCCCTTCACGCGGAACGATCGCGCCGGGAGCTTTTCGAAAAACACGAATATCCAGAGAGTAACCATTCGCCAGAGTCGCAGCCGGGCACATGGAATGGTACGGCGTTTGCCGAGTTTCGTGATGGGGACCCTCGCATCGGGGCTAATCTCGAGTGCTTTATCGCGGGCAGCTATACCTGGATTCCCATGAAGTATATGGTTCGTTTGGAGATTGAGAAGCCGGAGGGCCTGCGCGACCTGCTCTGGGCACGTGCACGGGTAGAGACGAGCGCTGCGTTCCGGCTACAGGATCTGGGCGAGGTACTTATTCCGGTGTTGTCTCCCTTCACATATCTGCAGTCCGATGAAGCCGTGCAACTCGGCCGGGAAAGCGTCTGGGAAGACGCTGCCGACGGGTCTGAGTTGCCATTCGGCCAGAAGCTGATGTGGATCGACGGCGAAGAGATTCCTCTGCTGGAGCTACGGAGCATCGAGTGGAACCCACGCGTGGAGGATGTTACCGATGCCCCTGCGTGAGGACCTGCTCGAGCCGATAACGGGCGACAATCCCTCCGGAGCCAATCTTTACTACGATAAAGTTTTCGATCAGATCAAGGAAGCCCGGATTGAGGATGACGATACGGGCCCGGCTGGTGCGTGGGAGCGCACCGCAAAGAAGGCGGACCATGTCCTGGTCATCAAACTCGCTGGTGAGACGCTTGCGAAGCGGAGCAAAGATCTGCGTCTTGCAGGCTGGCTGATTGAATCACTTTTGAAAAAAGAGGGACTGACGCTACTGTCGCCCTGTCTCGATCTGATAGGGAAGGTTCAAGAGCAGTTCTGGGACACGTTCTATCCCGAGATAGAGGAAGATGGCAACCTCGATCTCCGAATCAGCTCTATCGAATCCATCATGAACCGGTTGGCTGTACTGGTCCAGAACGCAGCGATCACGCGATCCGGGTTGAGTGCGCTCCAGTTCCATGAATCGCGGCGTGTTGGCTTTGAGCCGGCCGCGGATACCAGTGAAAAGAGGGCTGCGCGGCAGGACTCGATCAGTCAGGGGCAGGTGACCGGCGAAGACTTCGATATCAGCTTCAATGCGACTCCAAAAGTATCCTTAGTTGCGACGGAAGCTGCGCTGCAGGATGGGTTGACGCTGATCGATGAGCTGGGGCGTTTCCAGGAAGAGAAGTACGGGGACGATTATCCCAGCATGAGTAAGCTGGTGACCGCGATAGAAACAACGAAGCAGGTTGTCACGAGCCTGCTGAACGAGAAGCGTAAAACCGAGCCTGATATTGAGGAAGCGCCTCCGGAGCTGGAGGAGGAAGTAGTCGAGCCGGAGCCAGAGCCGGAGAGCAGTGCCGCGGCTGACGAAGCCCCTGTAGCGCGGCAAGCCGCAGCGCCAAAAACCACGAAGGCGGGATTTTCCGGTGTTCCCACGAGCCCCGAACAGGCTTACGCTGCAATCCTGGGATGTGCCGAATACCTGGGAAGCGAAGACGTTCAGTCGCCTGCGCCCTACTTGATCTGTTCAGGACTGCGATTTGGAGAGACGCGCAAAGTGGGATCGTCTCCCTCGCCGGATTTTGCGATGGCTCCGACGACTGAGACGCGACAGGCGATGCGCAGATTGTCGAATGAGGCGAACTGGGAGGAATTGACTAAGCTCTGCCTCAAGACGCTGGCGGAGCCGTGCGCTCGCGCATGGCTAGACCTGCATCGCTATACCTGGCGTGCCGCTCGGGAGTTGGGTTCTGAAGCAATTGCGGTTGCCGTTGCGACAACAGTTCGCGGGATTCTTCTGGATATTCCGGAGATGCGCGGTTGGATGCTTGACGACGACACCCCCGTTGGCAATGCGGAGACGCAGCAATGGATCGATACCGAGATACTGCCTCCTCCTCCCGTGGTGGAGGTTGAGGAAACGCTTCCTGTCGAGGAACCGGTGAGCTTTCTCCCGACAGCGGTGGCATCGAACGGAACGAATGCCGACGAACCAAAGGCTCCAGAGATTTATGACACCGCTACTGAGTTGCTGAAGCGGGGCAAGACCGGGGAAGCGATCACGCTGCTGGTTCGCGACGCAGAGTTGCAACCGAGTGGACGCAAGCGATTTCAACGAAGAGTACAGGTCGCGCAGCTCTGCATGCTAGCCAAGCAGGACCCCATCGCCTATCCCGTATTGACGGAGCTTTCGCAGGAGATAGAACGGCGCGGGCTGGAGACATGGGAGAGTGGAGAGATGCTGGCGCATCCGTTGAGCCTGTTATTACAATGCCTTGACCAGAGAAAGGCTTCCTCCGAGGACAAGGACGCCTTGTTCGAACGGCTTTGCCGACTGGATCCGCAGGCAGCGCTCGGGATACGCCGATAGCACGTAACTACAGAGCAGGCGAGGAAGAGAGAGCTGGATGGCGAAGGCGAAGACAGAAAACCTCATTACGCAATCGTTGTTGGACCGGCTCTGCGATGTGGAGGACTGGCCGACGACGCGGCATAGCTCCATGCGTCTTTATCGGGATTCGGTAAAGCGGGACGTGGAAAACCTGTTGAACTCCCGAAGGCCTCCGATGCCTGAGTTGCAAGGGTATCCGAAGGCTGCGGCATCCGTGATCAACTACGGTTTACCGGATATCAATTCTTATTCGGACAGTGGAAACGATCAAAACACGCTGTTGAACGCGATTGTGCAGACGTTGCGAAACTTCGAACCCCGTATTCAGAATCTTCGAGTGTTTGTGGCGCGGGTGGAGAATCTGACGCGCAGCCTGCGGTTTCATATCGAGGGTCAGATTCAATTCGATACCCAGGTCGAAGATATCCAGTTCGATACTGTTCTTGAACTGACGCGCGGCGAATACGAGGTGAAGTAAACCATGTCCGAAGAGCTGCTGGAATACTACGAGCGCGAACTGACCTATCTACGACAGATGGGTGGTGACTTCGCGCGCAAGTATCCCAGGGT
>JBDTDX010000072.1:0-4747 GCA_039922815.1 Granulicella sp. | reverse complement strand
GGGGCCGAGGAGGCCGCTGCGGAACCGGCACGCCCTTCGACCGGGCGAGTTCATCGACGGCATGCGTATGTTGCATCACCACCCGAGCATTCACCTCCACGGCCTGTTTCAGCGCCATGTTCTCCGTCGAGTAGGCCTCCAGCCGCGACTCATGCAGATCGTGGCGATGGCTCTTCACCATGTACGCCAGATACTCCTTGTCGAACGCATCGCCGGAGAGAGCATTCAGCTTGTTGTACTCGTCCTGGTCGTCCTTGCCCATCGTCGTCGGGACCCGTATGTCCATCGACTCCGCGACCGGCTTCATGTTCTCATTCAGCGTTGCATGGTCCTCCACCATCTTCTGGCCAAACGCCTTCACATCGTCTGTCGAGCCCTTCTGTGCAGCAAGATGTCCTAGCTGTATCTGCCCAACTCCGGCCGCAGCCGCTTGCTGGACAAACACCTGGTCCCGCATGGACTGCGCTGCGGCCGAGGTCGCGCTGGTACCCGTCATCATGTTTGCCATCGCCGGTGGAGCCGTACCAGGCTGTTGCTGACCGGGCTGTGCCGGTTGATTATTCGAGAGAGGCCCGCCCATCTGGTTGGGATTATTCGCTGGGCCTGTCTGGGCAAGCGTAAGCGATGGCACTACTAAAGCAGCCGTACACAAAAAGCCAATGCGGATACGATTCAGACCCATGGTGTTGCTCCTTTTCGGTTCGTCTTGCCGGCCCCGTCCTGCATGGGAGCGTCGCCTATCGTACACCGAACAGAGCCCATTTGGCACTAGCATAGTTGCCTTCTTCGGCAACCTAGTATTCTGTCCGTTGGAGTTCCCATAGAGATGACCCAGCCAGTACTCCCCCCGACCGCTCGGCGCCAAGCCGAGCCCACCATCCTGCACGGTGTCACCCTCGCAGACGACTACCGCTGGATGCGCGACAAGTCCTCTCCCGAAACGCTCGCTCACCTCGAAGCCGAAAACGCCCACGCCTTCGCCGTCATGGAGCCGACCGCCGCTCTCCAAACCCATCTCTACAATGAGATGCTCTCCCACATTAAGGAGACGGACGAGAGCGTCCCGGTCCCCGACCGGGGCTGGCTCTACTACTCCCGCACCGTCGCCGGCCAGCAGTACGCCATCCACTGCCGCAAACGCGAAGCACGCCGCGAAAACGACACCCTGCATCCCGAAGAGATTCTTCTCGACGTCAATCTCCTCGCCGAAGGCAAGCCCTTCATGAGCCTCGGCGCACTTACCGTCAGCCCCGACGGCAACACCCTCGCCTACTCCACCGACGAGACCGGCTTCCGCCAGTACACCCTCCACCTCCGCGACCTGACCACCGGCAAAGACCTGCCCGACACCGCCGAGCGCGTCGGCTCCATCGCCTGGGCCGCCGACTCCGCGACCCTCTTCTACACCACCGAAGACGAGACCACCAAACGGCAGGACCGCCTCTACCGCCACCACGTCGGCACCGATCTCGCCCACGACGTCCTCGTCCTCGAAGAAAAAGACGAGCG
This sequence comes from Granulicella sp., assembly GCA_039922815.1. GTDB lineage: Bacteria > Acidobacteriota > Terriglobia > Terriglobales > Acidobacteriaceae > Edaphobacter. The sequence continues at coordinate 3,238 of JBDTDX010000072.1, read as the reverse complement.
CTTCAATCTCGGCATCGGCCTCACCCGCGACCGCCGCTACCTTCTGCTCGAAGCCGGCAGCCATACCACCAACGAGTACCGCTTCCTCCCTGCCGCTTCGCCCACCGCAGAGTTCCGCCTCCTCGCCCCGCGCCTCGACGACCAGGAGTACTACCCCGACCATCGCGCTGGCCTCTTCTACATCCGCACCAACGACACCGGCAAAAGCTTCCGCCTCGTCACCGTCCCCGTCGCCACGCCCACCCGCGCCCGCTGGGCCCAACTCCTCCCCCTCATCCCCGAAGCTCCGCTCGAAGACTTCGATCTCTTCCAGTCCTTCCTCGTCACCACCCGCCGCAAACTCGGCCTGCCGGTCCTTGAGGTCATGCGCTTCACCCCCGCCAGCCTCTTAGGTGTAGCCCAGCCAATCCCCTTTCCCGAGCCCACCTACAGCGCCGGCAGCCACGCCAACCGCGAGTTCGAAACCGACGTCTTCCGCTACAGCTACACCTCGCTCGTCTCCCCCGCCTCCGTCTATCAATACGACACCCTCACCGCCGCCTCCACCCTGCTCAAGCAGCAGGAGGTCCCCGGCAACTTCGACCGGTCCCTCTACGCATCCGAGCGCGTCTGGATCACGGCACCCGACGGTATCAAAGTCCCCGTCAGCATCGTCTACCGCCGCGACCACTTCCACCACGACGCCAGCAACCCTCTCTACGTCTACGGCTACGGCTCTTACGGATATCCCCTGCCCATCGGCTTCAGCGGCAACCGCCTCTCCCTGCTCGACCGCGGTGTCGTCCTCGCCTACGCCCACATTCGCGGCGGCGGCGAGCTAGGCGATGCCTGGCACGACGCTGGCAAGATGTCCGCCAAGCAAACCACCTTCACCGACTTTGTAGCCGCCGTCGAACAACTCACCGAAAAGAAATATGGCGATCCCAAACGCGTCGCCATCGAAGGCGGCAGCGCCGGAGGCCTCCTCATGGGCGCAGTCGTCAACCTCCGCCCCGACCTCTTCCGCGTCGTTCTCTCGCACGTCCCCTTTGTCGACGTGATGAACACCATGCTCGACGCCACCCTTCCCCTCACCGTAGCCGAGTACGAAGAATGGGGAAACCCCAACGAAGAGGCCGCCTTCCACACCATGCGCGCCTACTCCCCCTACGACAATCTTGCCGCCGCCAACTACCCCGCCATGCTCGTCAAGACCAGCCTTAACGACTCACAGGTCATGTACTGGGAGCCCGCCAAGTACGTCGCCAAACTCCGCACCCTCAAGCAGAACGACACACCGCTCCTCCTCCACATCAACATGGACGCAGGCCACGGCGGCGCCTCAGGCCGCTACGACTACCTCAAAGAAATAGCCTTCGACTACGCCTTCCTCCTCACCCAGCTAGGCGTAGAAAGCTAAAGCAAAGTAGCAGTTGGCGTAGAGTCTGCCGTCTTTTTTTGTTTGTCATTCCCGAAGGGAATCTGCGGTTGCCTTCCTCCACACCCACAGCAAATCCGCTCTAAGCAATCCGAAGATCGGTCTGACTAAAATCATCGCCCTTGAACAGCAACGGCTCATCGCTCTGTTTCGCCAAACCATACGAAAAGCAATCACCGAAGTTCAATCCCGCCCGGTTCTGACCTTTTCCGAACCGTCGAAAGCCCTCGCGGGCAATCTTCGATTGCGCTGCATCGAAGGGCACGATCTCAATACGAAGCCGCTCCAGAAAATCATTCAAAATACCGATGCTCTCCTGGCCCTGGCGTCGCGCGAGAACAACCTCGACCTCCAACAGAGTTGCGGCAGAAATCAGCCTCCGCCTGTCCCGCACCATCGCCTGAAGAAAAGTCATCTTCTCCGGCTCGTCGAAAAAAATCGCAATGACGGCCGAACTATCGATCACCATTTAGTTAGGAAGGCCATTCTCGTCATAACCGAGAATCTCATCGGCGGAACGCGGGTCCAGCACAGGGAGCCTCTTCAGTCCCTCGAGGATGGCCAACGCATCCTGCATCATCGTCGGATCTTCCTCATGCGGTCTCACAACCTGGAGTCGCGACTTCACGGCCTGATTGATCGCATCCGCAATCGTTTCCCCCGTAGCCGCCGCAAGTGCCCTCACGTTGCGCTCCGTCTCCGGATTGTTGATATGCAAAGCCATGTACATAGTGTACATGGCTCCTAGAGCAAAGTAGCATTGGCTTGGAATCTGCCGTTTCCTTGATTTGTCATTCCCGAAGGGAATCTGCGTTTGCCTTCCTCGACCCCGACAGCAAATCGACCCTACATCTTGATCGCCGCAATCTCCGGAAGCTTCACAATCTTCGCCGGCACATTCTCATCCTCTGACGCCTTGCCCCCCTCACCGGGAGCCAGAAACAGATTCCGCTCAATCCCATGCTGCCGAGTGTACAGCTCGTAGTACCGGCCTTCAAGCTCATACAGCTCCTCATGCGTCCCACGCTCGCGAATGTCCCCCTTCTCAATCACCAGAATCTGGTCCGCCCGCCGAATCGTCGACAGCCTGTGCGCGATCACGAACGTCGTTCGCCCCTTCATCAGGTAGCTCAGCCCCTCCTGGATCAGCGCCTCCGACTCCGAGTCGAGCGAACTGGTCGCCTCATCCAGAATCAAAATCCGCGGATCCGCAAGAATCGCCCGTGCAATCGAGATCCGCTGCCGCTGGCCGCCCGAGAGCTTCACCCCGCGCTCGCCGACAACCGTCTCGTACCCCTCGGCAAACTGTTCGGCAAACTCATCCACACGCGCAATCCGACAGGCTTCCATCACCTGCTCCGTCGTCGCCTCGGGCCTGCTGAAGAGCACATTCTCGCGAATGCTTCCATCAAATAAAAACGTCTCCTGCAGCACCACGCCCAGGTGCTCCCGATAGCTGTCCAGCCGGATCGTCGTCAGGTCGATGCCATCCACCGTGATCTGCCCACCGGTCGCATCATGAAATCCGCAGATCAGCGAAATCATCGTTGATTTGCCCGACCCCGATGATCCCACCAGCGCCGTCACCGTTCCCGGCTTCGAGTTGAAGCTGATCCCGTGCAGCACGTCCTTGCCCGGCTCATACGCAAACACCACGTCGTGAAACTGCACATCGCCCACAATCGACGGCATCACGACCGTCCGCTTCGGGTTAGCGTCTTCCTCAGCCTCACCCAGAATCTCATTCGTCCGATCCAGCCCCGCCATCGCATCCGTCAACTGCGTTCCAATCGAAACGAACTGCACGATCGGCGCAATCAT
>JBDTDX010000071.1:0-14712 GCA_039922815.1 Granulicella sp. | reverse complement strand
CTTCGAGAACAAGGCCGTCATTTCGCCCGTCGTTCACGTGGATTCTGCCGTCGGGCATGATCGTGATCCGAAGCTGTGTCACGCCCTGTTTATTGAGTGGCGGCCGGGCCTCTTCGGGGATCAACGGAATCCAGGTGTTGTAGATCTGGCGCATGATCTTCTGCAAATAGGGGTTGAAGTTGACGCCCATGGTGTCGGAGAGGATATCGACGCCGGTGCCGGCACCCATACGCGAGGGCGCGATGCCGTTGGCATAGTCGCCGCTGTCGGCGCCCCCACGATTTTTCGCGGCTCCCTGCAGTGCGTCCTGAATGGAGTTTCCCGCGCTTTTGGTCTGCCCGGCAAAGTTCGGTGCAGGTTTCGGAGCGTCAGGAATGGGAGCAAGGCTTGGCGGAGCGGGCTGCGGAGGGTGTTGCACCTGCGGTTGGGGCAGCAACGGCTCCTGTTGCGCTTGAACAGGCGGGGGGGGAGGCGTTGGCGCGGCAGGCGTGGGCCGGGCGGCGGCGGCTTTGCGCATCGCCTCCAGTGTTTTCTGATCGATCTGGGGCCGTGGCGCGGGCTTCGCGCCCTTTGCCGCCTGCGGCAGATGCTTCGCGATATCGCTGGGCACCTCGAGGTTCGTCATCTCGCGCTGCTTCAGCACATCGAAGGGGCTGACGAGGCGGGGCTGGTGGAAGAGCACGCGCGGTCCGTAGAAGACGAACCAGGCAACAATGATGTAGACGAGGATCGAAATGTAAATCGATTCGCGGAAACGGGCCTTGGAACGCTCATCGTCCAGGGTATCCAGCAGGCGAATGAGTTCATGCTGTTCGAGGTCGCCGAAACGCGCGGAGCGAAGTTTCGTGGGCTGCGATGCGTCAATCGGGTTTGTGGGTTTCTCGAGGAAGGGCGCCGGCATGAGGGATGTAAGTAAGACGTGTGAAAGGGCCGTAAAGTTCGGCCGGGTTGACAGTCGGCGCCAGAGAGCGCGCGCCGAAAGAGGTGTCGCCGCGGCAAGGGTCTGTCGATCCGCTGTCTTATTTTCTCATCCTTTCGAGGTAATCCATCGCCAGAAACGGGTTGGTGCGCCAACGCGTCTAAACTAACAACTGCCTTGCGCGGCCGATGTGCGGTTTTCTGAACTGAGGGGAGACACGCAGCCTTCGCCTGGACAAAGGAAGTCTATGTCCTCCGCCACACGCGCCACATGTTGTAGTCTGCTTCTTCTGGCCCCTCTGTTCGTCACCAGCGTGCTCCCGGCGCAGCGACAGGCTCCGGCCACAGCGGCCACTTCTCACCAGATCGTTCTGGATGTGGTGGTCACTCCCAAGTCAGGCAAAGCAGACGCGCCGGTCGCCGGATTGCAGGAGGGGGACTTCACCCTTCTTGACGATAAAACGCCGCACCCCATCACCTCGTTCCGTGCGGTGACGGCTGCGGAGCCAGTCTCAGTGATCCTGCTCGTCGACGCGGTCAATACGGATTATCTGCGCCTCAACTCCGCGCGTCAGCAGCTGGATAAATTCCTGAGCGCCAACGGAGGCCATCTTGCCCATCCGACCACGCTGGCCTTCTTCACCGATAACGGCACCGAGATCCAGCAGAACTACACCACCGACGGCAATATTCTGAAGGCAAGCCTGGACCAGTACACCATTGGGTTGCGGAGCATCCGCAGATCTGCCGGGTTTTATGGTGCGACGGAGCGGTTCGATCTCTCCCTGAAGACGATCAAGCAGTTTGCGGCGGCGTACGGCCGGCAGCCCGGTCGCAAGATCATTGTGTGGGTTTCACCGGGCTGGCCGCTGCTCTCAGGCCCCGGTGTGCAACTCGACAATAAGATGGCGAGCCATGTCTTCAACGATGTCGTCAATGTTTCCACGGCACTGCGGGAGGCACGGATCACGCTGTATGCGGTGAACCCGGTGGGGGCCGGACAGGATATTGGAAGTCTGTCTTACTACAGGGATTTCCTGAAGGGAGTCAGCAAGCCAAGCCAGGTGAATGTTGGCAATCTTGCCCTGCAGGTGCTCGCGGAACAGAGCGGAGGGCTTGTTCTTGGCGGAAGCAATGATATGTCCGGGATGGTGCAGACATGCTTCCACGACATCGGGGCGTATTACGAGATCACGTTTAACGTGCCTCCTGCAGAACATGCCAATGAGTATCACTCGATTGATTTCAAGCTGACGACGCCGGGACTGGTGACGCGCACACGCACTGGCTACTACGCGCAACCATGACGCGTTGCGTTGGGTGCGAGGTTTCGCGACCTCGTACCGTAAACTAAAGGGTGTGATTCCCCGCTTCCGTTCCGAGATTAAAACCGTTGTGCTGACCATCAGCGACCGTTGCTTTGCGGGAGCGCAGCAGGATCTTTCCGGTCCAGCGGTGGCGCTGCTTCTGGTGGAAGCCGGCGTGGCTGATCCGTCGTCGCATACGCTGCCCGACGAGCTTGACCAGATCGCGGATGCGCTGCGGCAATACGCTCGGACGGCGCGCCTGATTGTGACCACAGGGGGCACCGGCCTGGCGCCACGCGATGTGACGCCCGAAGCGACGCGGATGGTGTGCGACCGGCTGGTCGAGGGGCTCGCGGAGCGGATGCGCGCCGAGGGGCTGCTCCACACGCCGCTTGCGCCCTTGAGTCGTGCGGTCTGTGGGACTTTGGGGGATACGTTGATCATCAATCTGCCCGGGAGCCCGGCGGGTGCGACTACTTCGCTGGAGGCGATTCTGCCGTTGCTGCCGCACGCGCTGGACCTGCTGGCCGGGCTGACTTCCCACGAGCCGCGCAGTGATCAGCCGACAGGCAAGACGGGACGACCGTGATCCTGAGAGCCCTGTTGGATCCGGCGGTCGCCGTCGTGCAGCACCATTCGCGGTTTGGATTTCTATTGAAGTGGAACATGGCGCTGCTGGCGTTCCTGAAGCCGCTGGGCGTATGGGGGCTGCTGGGGATCTCCGTCATCGACTCTTCGTCGATTCCGGTACCGCCCGATGCCCTGGTGGTCGACTATGTGCTGCACGATCACGCACGATTTCTGCTGTACTGCTTTATGGCGGCACTGGGCTCGGCGATCGGGAGCCTGGTGCCTTACTACCTGGGACGCGCAGGCGGCGAACTGTTCCTGCTGAAGCGCATCAATCGGCAACGATACGAACAGCTGCGTGACCGGTTCGAAAAGCAGGAGTTTCTTGCGATCATGCTGCCCTCCATGGCGCCACCGCCGTTTCCGCTGAAGCTGTTTGTGCTTGCAGCGGGGGTGTTTGAGATGAAGCCGGTTTGGTTCTTCAGCGCGATGCTGGCTGGAAAGTTCGTGCGGTTCTCGGTCGTCGCGCTGGTGCTGATCGTTTTTGGACCGAAGATTCTCACTACATTGTCCGCAGTGCTGCACTATCACCGGGGGCTGGTGCTGAGCGTCTGCGGCGTGCTGCTGTTGATTTTAGGAATTTATGTGATCCGCAAGCTGTTCGACCGCAAGAAGGGGACGAGGTTCCCTGCGGAAGACGTTCAGTAGTTTTCGCTGAGCAATCAAAAGGGCTGCGGAGTGATCCGCAGCCCTTTTGATTTAGCTGACCAGATTAGCCTAAGCGAAGTTCTGATGCTGTGATTCGCGGATGGTCTGGGCGACGCTGGCTGCGAGCGCGGGCAGGCCGAAGAGCGCGCCGACGGTGATCGCCGTGGACATCGCGTCGTTCGCATAGAAGGGAATGGCCGCTGCGTAGCAGGCACCAAGTCCGGCAAGGGAATGCGAATACATGCCGCCGGTCCAGACCATAAAGTTGCTGATTACGAAGAACGACGTGGAGGAGGCGAGTACTGCTCCGCCGGCCTTGAGCGCTGAAAACTTGCCGGCAAGCATCTTGTGGCCGAGCAGACAGATGGCGGCGTACCAGACCCAGGTTGCAAGATAGGCGTCCGTGTGGAAGGCAAAACCATACGCGTAGACGGTCAGGTATACATCGGTTGCCATCAATGCGAGGACCGCGAGGACGGTCTCCCAGCGGCCGCGCCGCGCTCCAAAGAAGAGCAGGCCGCCACCGACCGCAGTGAAGCCAACGCTTGTCGATTGGAGGGCGTGAGGAAGTACGCGGCTTAGAACCGCAAGGAGAAGAACAAGATAGGCTGCCATGGAAACCTCAATCTGGAAACGCAAAACATAGGGGCGCGTGAATCGCGGCCACCTTCAATTCTGGGGCCTGCGGCGCGGTGGGTCAAATAAATCCTGCGGCAGGAGCTAGCGCTGCTCGTGTCCGTCCATCTCCATGGAATGGACGCGGTGGTCCTGGTCGACGTAGACCACGCCGCTGAGCGGAGGGTGCGCGCGCCCGTGCATCAACACCGTGTCGTAGAGAAAACGGGCGTCGAGGAAGGTGACCTCGGTAAAGCCGTCGCCGTCGGGGCCGATGTCGGTCACGATCGGGTAGGAGGACCAGTCGAGGTACACCTCTCCCAGCCAGCTGCGCTTGGCCGACAGGGTGGCGAGGGTGGTGGGCGGCTTGTACAACAGATCTACTGGCGGGGCGATGACGGTTCTGTCCCAGGTGTTCACGCTGGCAAGTTGATAGAAGCCGGGCGCATCCATAACGACGTGCCAGCGGAAGGGATTGATGGGTTCAGGGCTGGCGAAGATGCGCCGCAACTCGGCGGGGGCGTCGTCGTAGTTCCCCGAAAGCGCGAGGTCGATAGCCTGGTGATGCTCGAAGGCGCGCCAGCCCCATAACGCAACCATGATGAGGAGCGCGGATGCTGCCCAGCCGCGGCCCTGGAAACGCTGCCGCCGCACGCCGATCTCACTGTTAATCAAGGCAAAGAGCGAGGGGGCGATCAGGCCCGTCAACAGAGCAAGAAAAATCACAGGCTCAAAGATGAAGACGAAGGACCCTGCGTACCAGTGAGCGTTGAACGGGAAGAAGGGGCGGACGCCGTAGTTGTTCGTCCAATCGAGCAGAATATGGCTGCCCAGTGCGAGCAGGCAGAAGCACCAGAGCAGGCCCCAGCGGACCGGAGCCAGCGTCGTGTGCCCGCGCCTGGTTCGCCAGCGATGCAGCAGCCAGATGACGCCGACGACCACGAGCGCCTCGAAAGGAATGCCGATCAGCGTGTGGGTCCAACCGCGATGATGCTGGAACGCAGCGACAGGTCCGCGGATCGCCCAGAGCGTATCCAGGTCCGGGACCTCGGCCGCGAGCGTCATAGCGAGCGTTGCGTAGGCGGCTTTGCGATTAAGTCCGGTGCGGGCGAGGCACGCGCCGGTCAAAAGATGCGTTACTGGTTCCATGTCTGCCAGCATAGCGCGGCGCGCGTTTGGGCGTGTATGTTGTCTTCGTGCGCGCACTTTACTCTTCGTTCGGTGCAGAATCATAGAGAAGGGCGTTGCACACAAATTGATTGGAGTTCCCGATGGACCCGAATTCAAAGAACAACATGCCACGCCGATCTTTTCTCGGAGGACTTGCCGGGGTTGCCGCTCTCGGCGCCACCAACCTGCTTGCCACGGATGCTGCGGCCCAAGCAGCGACCCAGACAGCCGAGCCGAAGCCGGATGCGGGCCCCAGCCCGGCAGGCACCGCCGTGCCAAATCGGTTGGCTGGGATGAAGAAGGTGCTCGCCATCGGGGATGTGCACACCGGCTATCAGCATGATTCGGTTTCGCACGCGCTTGCGACCATCGAGCGGCTTGGGCGCGAGAGTGGCTTGTTCGTCACCTATATCCGCACCGATACGCAGTTGATCACCAAGGACCAGATCTACGGCACAGGAAAATATGCTGCGCCGCCAAACGGCACGCGGAAGGTCAATGCAAAGAATCTCGATTATTTCGATGCGATCTTTTTCTATGGACTTGGCGAAGAAGATCTCTCCGACAGGCAGAAGACGGATTTGCTCTCGTTCGTGCATGACGATGGAAAAGGTTTTGTCGGCGCACACTCCGCCATCGACGCGTTTTATAGCTGGCCGGAGTATGGCCAGATGGTGGGTGCCTACTTCGACAATCATCCGTGGGGAGTACTGAACGCCCCAATCATCGTTGAGGAGCCATCGTTTCCGGGAATGAAAAAATTTCCACATGAGTTCACGCTGCGCGACGAGATCTATGTGCCCACCAACACACCCTATTCGCGCGAGAAGGTCGATGTGCTGGCTCGCATGGACGCCAGCAAGGTCGATCTGAAGGTGAAAGACCTGCACCGCACCGATGGAGACTTTCCCATAGCGTGGGTAAAAAAATATGGCAAGGGCAACGTGTTTTACAGTACGCTCGGCCATCCGGACGAGGCCTGGGACAATCCTGCCATCCAGACGATGTATCTCGAAGCCATCAAATGGTCGCTTGGCCTGACGTCGTACACACCTCGGCCGCATCCTTTGCCAAGCCGCCTCTAAAATTGCGGCATGGTTCTTAGCTCACGCCCGACGTAAGAAGTGACAGGCATGCGCCGTGCTGCTCGGATGAGATTGCGCGGTGATAGCAGGATCGTCCGGCTGGCTGGCCGGACGATCCTGCCGGGCATCGCTTACTTGATGTTGGCGTTGTAGGCGTTGAGGACGACCGTCTCCAGGAAGGACTGCGTGGCGTTGATCGGCGAGTTGACGAAGACCACCAACTCCATGTCCTCGGGCAGGTACATGGCGACGCCCTGTTCAGTCTGGGCGCCCTTGTGCCAGAGGCCATTCTTCGAATAGGAGAAGGCACCGTCCCCGGCGCGCGGCAGCTTCCAGTCGATGCCAAACATGTTGTCCAGCATTTGCTGTGCGTGTGCGGGCGTGAAGATGGTGTTGCCGCGTCGGAAGGAGCCCATGATCTTCAACAGGTTCGCAACGGAGAAGTGCCAGCCAGCCGCGCCACTGATGCTCGAGGTATCGCCGGAGTTCCAGCCAGGGCCCGTGGCCGGGCTGTTGTAGGCGAGCGCATAGCCGACGCCGTGGGTAAGCGTCCCGGTAGAGCCAGTAGGAGTGAAGATGTTCGTAATGACGAAGCTCTGATAGGACGAGATGGTCACCGAATCCCATAGCTGATCGTTGAGCAAGGGGAAGTTTGTGCTGGCGGCAACATCACCGTGAACGACCGGCAGCAGCACGCGAAGGATGGAGAAGTTAGAGTTCTCATACTGCGCGGGTTTGACGAGCGGTACGCCGGCGGCAACCTGCGCCTTGACGGAAAGGAAATCCGCACCGCCACTGGTAAATCCGGAGGTGTGCGTCATGAGCTGGCGGAAGGTGACCGAGCCGATGTTTGGACCCTTCGCCCAGTATGCGGGCAGGTAAGGCGCAATGCTCGCATCGTAGGAGATGCCCTTGGTGTCGAGTGCCTTGGTCATCGCGATGGCGGTGATCATCTTGCTGAGGCTGGCGACGTGCATAACCACCTGCGGGGTCCAGCCAATGGAGCCGTCGACAGGCGTTTTCGCCCAGTTCCATTGGAGCGTCTCGATGAGCTTGCCATGCTGCTGGAGTTGCATGACGTAGCCAGTAACCGTGGACTTGAGCGCGGCGTGAAGGGTCGTGCAAAAGGCCTTCGGGTCGAGGTGCCAGGCCTTGACCCGCACACGGGTACGCTTGACAAGTACTGGTGCCACATTGAGGTCAATCTTTCCGCTGCTTGCATTGGTAATGTTTTCGGGAACGATAACGTGGGCTTTGAGGACAGCTTCGTTTATCTGGAGGTTTCGTATACCGGTAACGTTCATCATCGTGCTCCTGGCAGATTTTTTGATTGCGATAGGGGTCCCTATACATAGTGAAAGCAAGCGGGCAAACGTATCACCCCGCCAGAGATAAAATTGGCGCATGGCATCCGAACTCACGCACGCCCAACAGATCCAGGCGCTTCGCGACGAGCTGCGCCACCACGAACATCTCTACTATGTGCTCGATGCACCTGTGCTGACCGATGCGCAGTATGACGAGCGCATGGAGCGTCTGAAGGCGCTTGAGGCGAAGTACCCTGAGCTGATCACGACGGATTCTCCGACGCAGCGGGTGGGGGGCAAGCCGCGCGATGGTTTTGTGAAGACGCCGCACTCACGGGCGATGCTCTCGCTCGACAATGCGTTCAGCGAGGCCGACCTGCGCGCGTGGGACCAGCGTGTCCGCGGTGGCTTGCCGAGCACGGAGAAGATTCGTTATGTGTGCGAGCTGAAGCTCGATGGACTTTCGTTGGCGCTGCATTATGGCGGGGCGCATGGTGGCGCGGCGCACCTGGAGCGGGGACTGACGCGGGGCGACGGCAGCATCGGCGAAGATGTGACGACGAATGTGCGTACGATTCGCAGTGTGCCACTTAGTATCTCAGCCGCAAAGCTGAGGGCTGCGGGATTACCTGCCGAGTTTGAAGTGCGCGGCGAGGTGGTCCTGCCCCATGCGGCGTTTGCGAAGATGAACGAAGAGCGTGAAGCCGCAGGACTTGCTCCGGCAGCGAATCCGCGCAACGCAGCTGCGGGAACGATCCGCACGCTCGAGCCGAATATCGTGGCCCAGCGGCGGCTCGATTTCTACGCTTACTTTTTATTGCAGCGGGATGGTGATCTGTTGTTACCGCTGCAATCGGCCGCGCTCGCGGCTTTGAAGCACGCGGGATTTCGGGTCAATGAAAATGTAACTACAGTAGATACGATTGAGGAGGTGCTGGCGTTCATCGCGAAGATGGAGGCGCTGCGCGACTCGCTCGGCTACGAGATTGATGGTGTCGTGATCAAGGTGGATGCGACGGCGCAGCAGCGGCGGCTGGGCTTTACCGGCAAGGCACCGCGATGGGCGATGGCTTATAAATTCGCGGCGCGCGCTGGCGTTACGCGGCTTGAGGATGTGCTTTTCCAGGTGGGGCGCACGGGTAAAGTAACGCCCGTTGCTGCGTTGACGCCAGTGTTGATTGGCGGCACCACGGTGACGCGCGCAACGCTGCACAATGCGGATGAGATTGCTCGACTCAGCTTGAAGATTGGCGACTATGTTTCGGTGGAGCGCGGCGGCGATGTGATTCCGAAGATCACGGGAGTGGTGGACGACAAGGAGCACGAGCGGGGGGCGACCGAGATTATGTTTCCTGGAGCATGCCCACGCTGCCATACCGCACTGGTGCGCGAGGTGGATGAGGTGGACCTGCGCTGCGTGAATGCGAGCTGTCCAGCGCGACTGGAAGAGGAGCTGCGTCATTTTGCGTCGCGTGGGGTGATGAACATTGAAGGGCTGGGTGAGGCCCTGATCGCACAGTTGCTGGGTCATACGCTGGCCGAACATGAGGCCGTGACCGGCACCGTGGATCACCCGCAGACCACGTCGGATGACGAGGCGACTCCGGCGGATGAGGAGCCGACGCGCAAGGCGTTGGTTCGGTCGGTTGCGGATCTCTACACACTGGAGCGGAAGGACCTGTTGACGCTCGAACGGATTGGCGAGAAGACGGCGGACGCGGTGCTGGCGCAGATTCAAGAATCCAAGAAGAGGCCGCTGTCTCGTGTGCTGCTGGGGCTGGGGATTCGCCATGTGGGTGAACGCACGGCGCAAACGCTGGCGGCGTATTTCGGCTCGATTGATGCACTGATGGCGGCGACGATCGAGGAGCTGACGCGGATCAACGATGTGGGACCGAAGGTGGCGGCGACGATCTATGACTACTTTCAGAATGCGACGAATCGTGCGCTGATCGATCGGCTGCGTAACGAGGCAGGACTGGAGATGACGGCGGAGAAACGCGTGACCACCGACACCCTTGCGGGGCTCACGTTTGTGCTGACTGGGACGCTGCCGAACCTAACGCGCGAGGTTGCGAAGGAACAGATCGAGGCAGCGGGCGGCAAGGTGTCGGGCTCCGTGAGCAAGAAGACGAGCTATCTGGTCGCGGGCGAAGAGGCAGGGTCAAAGCTCGACAAGGCGACCTCCTTGGACGTGGCGGTGCTCGATGAAGAGGGGCTGTTGAAGTTGCTTGAGGGGTCCGCAGGTTAGAGCAGATTTTCTGTTGTATGGAGGAATGCAAAGGCAGATTCCCTTCGGGAATGACAAACAGAGGGCACGGCGGACTCTAGACCAACTGCTACTTTGCTCTAGGTGTCATGGAAGCCGACGCGCTGCATGGCGGTGGTGACTTCGGGGTTCTGCATGAAGGTTTGCCAGACGAAGCCAGAGCGCAGATTTTCCGCCATGAGCAGGCCGATGCCGATATCGATGCCGACCACATCTTTGTCGTACCAATCAAGCTGCGGGTGGATGCAGTCGCAGAAACCATAACGGCCCCAGGCGTCATCGCCAAAGTTTTGCCGAAGCGAAAGCAGAACGCGGAGGCAATCCTCGGGCAGGAACGGCAGCGACCCGGCGGTAGCACAGGGCACCACGGAACCGTTGACCGGGCCGATGAGCGGAGGTCCGCCCCAGGCCGCGTAGCCATGCTCCCAGTCGGATGCAGTGATACCCCAATAGTCGTCCGTGTAGCCACGATCAAGGTTCAGGCAGAAGGATTTGTGAGCCTGAGTGGCGAGGACGGAGTTGCGGAAGTAGTCGGCGTAGGCATCGCGCTTGCCTTGAAAATCGAACCACGCGTGCGAGAACTGGTGCACGAAGAGTGGGTCTGCTTCGCCGATGTACACGTAGGGGCCGTAGTCGATGCGCGGGCGTTTGAAGTTCTTCCAGAAACTCGCATCCACGCCGTGTGTCGGCGAGCCAATGGCGAGCAGGTAGAGCATCATCAGTTCGCAGTAGTGGTCCCATCGGGTTTCGAGGAAGCCACTCTGCGGCCGCCATCCCATGCTGAAGGTGAGGCCGCCGTTCAGCATCCACGGCCACTCCACGCGGTGGTAGAGCTGGGTAGCGAGATCGCGGATCTTCGGGTCGTCAAAATAGGCGCGGCAGGTGAGCGCGCCGCAGAGCAGGATGCAGGTATCGATGGACGAGACTTCGCTGAAGGAAAACGCTTTGCCTGTCTTTGCATCGTTGAAGTGCGAGAAGAAGCCGTGCTGGTGCTCCATCTTGTTGAGATGGAAATCGAGCGTCGTGATGACGCGGGCGCGGATATCGGTGAAGGGAAGATAGTTCCGCTTGTCGGCGATACAGAGGCCGGTCAGGCCGAAGCCCGTGGCTGCGATGCTGGTGATGGGGCGCGGGTCCCGGGCTCCGTTTGGATTTTTAGTGAGGGCGCGGTCGAGGACCTGGCCAGTAGCCGGGTCAGCCTGCTCGTAAAAATAGAGGCAGGCGGCGCGCTCCATGTCGTTGAGGAAGTAGAGCTCTTCCGGGCTCAGAGGAAAATCGTTGCGCGGCTCCGCCAAGGCAGTTGCCTGCCCCCACGCAAAGCGTGGAGACGAGAGGGAGGCCGCCAGAGCACCCGCCAGCAGCTTTGCCGCGCCCCTGCGGCTGATGTCGCTCGACCTCGGGTGCATCTTCCTCATTCCGTCCATTCTTATGATGCACGCGGCGACGATGCGACTGGAGTTGGCAGCAGAGTGCCGCCTCCCCTTGGACGCTTGGATATTTTAACGGTCAATCGACCCTCATCACGGCATCGAGATCGACATTGAGCGATTGTCCCTCGACCAGCATGGAATGGAGCTTGAGTTGTTCGAGGGAGAGAGCATAGCCCGTGGTTCTCGCTGAATCCGCAAGCAGCTTGCGCATTAGATCGGCGGCGTTCACCTTCATCTGGGCGGGCAGCTTGCGGCTGAGAAAAGGCACGAGCAGGAAGTTGAGCTCACGCGACGAGGAGAGTTGCTCAATGCGCGCGTCGCGAAAGCCGATGGACTCCTCCTGCGCTTCGGGGATGAACGAAACGTCGGCGTCCGTGTTCAACGTGACCCCTACGCAGAGGCCGCGTACCGACGTGCCCAGCTTTGCGCGAGCATGGACGTGTACGACGATCCGGTCATCTTTGAATAAGATATGCGGATCGCTCACGTAGACCGAGCAGGGTGTGCTCGCGTCGCCGCGCATGTAGTAGTGGCCATCGGGCGTATTGAAGAGTTGCGCTCGCAGGGTGCGCTCGAGCGCCTGCGCCGATACCTTCACCTCAATCGCCGAGGCAGTTTGGAAGGCGGGAAAAAAAAGAGCGCATCCGAGAAGCAGTCGGAGAACGAGGCCGGACGTCGCGAGACGGGACATATGCTCTAAGCATACCGGTGGCCGCGATCAGTCAGGAAAAAGCGACCTTCAGGACATGTCGACCTATCAAAGTGCTGCAAAACTGGGCGTAAGACGCTGCAAGAGACCGAAAAGGTATTGGCGCTCCGAGCAAAATTCAGGTCCTTCGGCTGCGCCTCTCGCGATGAGACTGCGAGAGACTTCGCTCAGGATGACAGTTTTTATATTCTTCAATGAGTTAGTTGCAGGCTGCCAATATGTCGATACGGACTAGGGAAAGAGCCGCGTCCGCTCCCAGGCGGCGTCTGCGCGAACGAAGACGACGCGATTGTGCAGCCGGAAGGCGCCATCCTCCCAGAACTCAATGCGATTGGGGACGAGCACGAAACCCCTCCAGTAGGAGGGGCGCGGAACCTCGCCGGGATATCGCTCGGCATACTCTTTGGCAAGCCTCTCCAACTCCTCGCGGCTGTCGAGCGGGCGGCTCTGCTGCGAGGCCAGAGCGCCGATCTGGCTCTGCCGGGAACGGCTGTGGAAGTAAGCATCGGCGTCCGCAGGCGATAGCTCCTGTACCGAGCCTTCCACACGCACCTGCCGCCGCCGGGACTTCCAGTGAAAGCACAGGGCGGCATGCGGATTTTCGGTCAGCTCGTGACCCTTCTGGCTTTCAACGTTGGTATAGAAGGAGAAGCCGCGCTCATCGAGACGCTTCATCAACACCATCCGCACGGAGGGGTGGCCCGCAGCCGTGGAGGTTGCCAGCGCCATGGCGTTGGGGTCGTTCGGCTCCGTCTGCGCGGCTTCGTCGAACCAGTGGCGAAAGAGCGCAATCGGGTCGGTTGCCGTCTCCGGCTCGAACTGTGTGTGTGTGGCCATGACCTTATCTCCACCTTACGTGACTAAAGCGCAGCCGTGCCAAGGTGATTTCCGAAAGCCTGCGTGTCGCATTGTGCCCATCGGCATTTTCCCGAGATTTTTCGAGCTCATGAACTTCCCCAAACCTAGTTGAGAAGAACGAAGCGGAATCTGCGCTGCCAAGGGTTTGCCTTACGCGTGTGCTGTGATCCAAACAGCGTTATCGCACGGTAAGGACAGCCAGTCCGTGGCTCGGAAGGGTGACGGTGAGGACGCCCAACTTGAGGCGAAGTCGCTGCGGTGCGGGCAGCTTTCCAGCGTTCTGTAGCTCTACGATCTGCTTGCGGCTGGGATGCACGGGACGGCCCATCGCGTCGAAGGCTTTAAGGACGTTGCCGTGGTCGGAGTCGAGCTGCCAGAGTTCGACGGCGGCGTTTGGGGAGACACCGCTGATCGTGAGATGGATGGTTTTCGACGGGCCGGGCGTGGCGGGCGGCGGGGTATAGGTGGCGCCGATGCCGTAGGGTTCGGCGTAGTTCCAGAGGGCGACGGTGAGAGAGCCGTCGGCGTTGCGGGTGGCCAGGGCGTCCTCGGGTTTTGAGGCGATGGCTAGGCGCTGCGTGCCGAGGCGATGGAGCATGGCGAAGGCGTTGAAGGCGGGCTTGGGGATGTTGTCTTCGCCGATGATGCCGAAGCCGCCGTAGAAGGGAGTGCGGAGGACTCCCTGCTCTTCGAAGACGTCGGAGAAGGTCCAATAGGCCATGGCTTCGGTGAGACCGTCGCACTGGCGGATGGTGTTGGCGAGCCAAGGACCCATGTAGATGGTGTCTGTAACGTTGGGCTCGTTGGCGTAGCTGGCGTTGTATTCGGAGAAGAGGAGCGGGATCTTCGGGTAGGCCGAGGCGAGGATTTCCTTGTGCACCTTTTCGACAGCGCGATAGACCATGCGATCGCGGGGAATGTTCTCGTTGGTGTGGAGGACGTCTTTGGCGGTGTCGTTGGCGTAGACGTGGGTGCTGACGAAGTCAACGGGGACGTTGGCCTGCTTGGTGTGAGCGAGGAACTCCGGCACCCAGGCGGCCTGTGCGGTGGAGGGGCCGCCAACAATGAGGCGCGGGCTGACGGCCTTGAGGGCGTGGGCAGTGTGGTCGTAGAGCTCGAAGTAAGTCGCCTGTTTTGGATTGCCGGCCCAGAAGTCGAGGTTCGGTTCATTCCAAACCTCGAAGTACCAGCTGCTGACCTCGTCGAGGCCGTAGCGGTCGATGAGGTGCTTGGCGAAGGCGGTGATCATGTCGTCCCAGAGCTTGTAGTCTTTGGGCGGCGCGACGTTGGGGTGGTACCAGAAGGGGTGGAGCGCGTTGGGGTCGGAGGACATCTTCTTCGGCATGAAGGAGAGCTCGACGAAGGGTTTGACGTGGTGGGCGAGGAGGCCGTCGTAGATCTGGTCGATGTAGGAGAAGTTGTAGACGGTGTCCGTGTCGATCTTCTCGGCGGCTAGGCCGGGGTTCTTGGTCTGGCGATCGGGGTCGTAGAGGCCGACGTCGTCGCTGAAGATGCCGTGGAAGCGGACGGACTCGAAGTTGGTGGCCTGATGAACGGTGTCGAGATCTTTGCGGTAGTCCTCGCGGAGGGACAGGACGGCGCGGCCGGAACCGAAGATCTTCTCCCAGAAATGAGGGAAGGGGGTGGTGGCGGCGTGGGCGTCGATGGTGAGTTTCTGGGTTGGCGACTGGGCAACCAGCGAGGGGGCCAGGAACGCGAGCAGAACAGCGGCGTTGGCCAGGGAAGGATGCATGGAGAACTCCAGT
>JBDTDX010000070.1:0-6992 GCA_039922815.1 Granulicella sp. | reverse complement strand
ACCCGTCAAATCCCACTCCACCCCATTCACATCCACCAGCGAAATAAGACCTTCCACCCGAAAAGGGCCATTGGGCCGTACCGTAATCTTTACCGTCGGAATTGCAGCTACCACTTCATCCGCCATGTTGCTCCCTTGAAAACCTTAAGATAAGCCCAGCATAGCAAAGAGCCGCTATACCTTGGTCGAATCGAAGTGTTGCAGCAGCTTCAAGGTAAGGTAGACCTGCAAGACCCTGGGAAAGTCCTGCGGCCGCTGATAGAACACCGGATGTCCCATCGCTCCAGCCCACGCATCGATCAGAATGGCACCTTCACCCCAGTCATGGAAGTCCGGCATCTCCGTTGCCCCGCTCTTATCGGCTCTATCCTTGATGCTCACGGCACGATTCACCAGGCAAAAACAGTGGTTCGGCCCTGAGATCATCTCCACCCGATACGGCCTGTCGCGTAATCCTGTCATGAGAATGCTCGCCACCGCCCCGGCAAACGAGGTACACACCGCGCCTCTGCCCCGGTCAACCTCCTGCCGGATCGCATCCAGCTTCGCACCCTCGCACCGCCCGATAATCTTGGCAAACGACATCTGCTTGCCCAGGCCCTCTTTGCGGCTCTCATCGCGATCCGCGGCCCACACCGCATTCTGCAACTGGGTCTTCAAACGCGGCGGCGGCACACTGCTGAACTGCGACACATTCATCGCCGTATACAACGCCATCCGGTTGATCTTGCGCGCGATATCCTCAGGGATCACGGCGAAAATCCCTCCCGGAATCTCCGGCAGAGCCCGCGGCTTGTTCAGCTCTAGCCACTCGAATAACCTTGCTAGTACCGTTTGGACCGCCTGGTCCATCCTCCATCCCCCGGTCGTTCGGGCCTTTGCGATAGCGTGATCCACAAATAGACGTTCCTTGGTCGCATCGTAGTTGGCAATCGCAGCATTAACAGACATCGTGATCACATCCTGGATATTGAACAGTGGCTCCGTCGCGGCGACACCGTTTGCCTGGAGCGTCCTCTGCCACCATCCCTGGAGGCTCATCCGCGTATCAAGAAACGCCTTCGACTGCAGCAGTGCGGCCTTCGCCTGGTCCAGACTCATGCCGGAAACTTGCTGCGCACGCCGGATCGCGTTAGGGCTGGTGTCCTTGGGAAAGATTGGTCGTGTACTCATCGAAATCGCTCCGTGTACCTTTCGAACTCTTCTATGTTAGTAACAAAGGATCATTGCCCCTCGAGGATCTCGAGGCCTATACGCTCCGCTCAAGGCATCTGTCCCTACGCGTGCAACTGCTGCCGGATGACGCCAGCAAGTTCCACAAGGTGCCGCAGCTTCGGAGCCAGCGCGGCAGGAACCGAAGGCTCTCGCAGCGCAAGCTCCGAATGTAGCAATAGCCCTGTGACCGAACTCTTCAGCTCACTCTGAAGCGCTGTCACGGCACTCTGTCGTGCCAGCACCCGGTCATGCTCACGCCGCAGCAGCATCGACCGCACCTCCCGCACTAACCGCGCGCATCCAGTGGTCGCAAAGTTGATCTGCATCGACAGGGCGAACCCCGCATTCTGCGCCAACAGATCCGCCCACGCCGGATCGCTCTCTGCGAGACTCTCCTCCACCAAAATGACGCTGTACTCCACGCGCCGCACAGCCGCCAACGCTGCACGCCGATGACCTGCAATCTCCACAGTCAGTTGCAACTGCTCCGCGATCGCAGTCGCGCAATGCTCCACACACTCCGCGCCCGACACCATCAATATTGTTCCCTGCATGACCGTCTCCTTGTCGCTACTGCCTAATCCGTCTCTCCGTCACTGATGCCATACTCTTTCAGCTTCCGGTAGAGCGTCGTCTTGCCGATTCCCAGCAGCTTCGCCGCCATCAGCTTGTCCCCTTTCAACTGGCGAATCGTCACCAGAATGGCGTGCTTCTCCATCTCTGCGATCGAGACGATGCCACCATTTCCCGGCATAGGCGACCCAGTCAATGCTGCATCCGTCTGTCGCTCGTCGAATCCGGGCGGTGAGATCGTCTGCACACGATACTGGCTCTGCATGCGAAAGTCCTGCAGTTGTGTCGGGAGATCGCCCATATGCAAGACCGGCCCACTCGACAGCGCGCAGGCTCGTTCGATCGCATGTTCCAGCTCACGCACATTTCCCGGCCAGTCATACTCCGTCATCAACCGCAGAGCATCGTCGGAAAAGCTGTGCACCACACCGGAGTTCTTCTCCAATCGCTCCAGAAAATGTTCTGCCAGTACAGTGATGTCGGCCCGACGGTTTCGAAGAGGCGGAATCTTGATATTCACCACGTTCAGCCGGTAGTAAAGATCCTTGCGAAACCTTCCCTGCTCGACCATCGCGATCAGATCGCGGTTCGTTGCCGCCAGCACCCGCGCCAGAATCGGCACCGCCTGGGTAGCCCCCACCGGGCGCACCTCTTTCTCCTGCAAGGCGCGCAACAGCTTCGCCTGCAAGTCGAGCGGCAGTTCGCCGATCTCATCGAGAAAAACAGTCCCACCCTCAGCCGATGCCAAGAGCCCCTCTTTGGAGCGGTTCGCTCCCGTAAAGGCACCTTTGACATAGCCAAACAGTTCACTCTCAATCAACGTAGGCACCAGCGAGCCGCAGTCCACCGGCACAAACGGCTTCGCAGCGTTCGGTCCGTTGAAGTGGATCGAACGAGCCACCAACTCTTTGCCCGTCCCACTCTCGCCGAGAATTAAGACCGGGTGCGTCGACGACGCCACCTTGGACAATATCCGGTAGAGCTTCTCCATCTCCGGGGACCGGCCGATCAGGTTACCCATTCCCTTCTGCGTCCGCAACCGTTCCCGCAGCTTTCTGCTCTCCAGATCGAAGCTCCGCCGCTGCCCTGCGCGATCGAGCACCGCCGTCAGTTCTTCCAGCGCAAACGGTTTGGTGAGATAGTCTCCCGCGCCGATACGCATCGCCTCGACAGCAGACGAGACCGTGGCAAAAGCAGTCATCACCACAACAGCGGTCTCCGGGTGCAGTGCCTTCACCTCTTCGAGCAGCATCAACCCGCCGCCGCCCGGAAGCTTTAGATCCAGCAACAGCAGATCCACCGTCTGGTGCTTCAGGATTGCACGCGCCTCGGGAACGCTCTCTGCCTGCGTGACCAGAAAACCCATCCCGGCTGCGATCTCACAGCAGGCCTTTCGCACCGGGCCATCATCGTCCACCACCAACACCTGAAGCGCGGGAGTCTCCTCCGTCACGCGGCTGGTCACACCCTCCAGGCGAGATGCAAAATTGCCAGTAGAGTGCCCCACGAGGACACCCGAAGGTGCCTGCCCGAGAAGGCCTCCACCCAGCAGATCCAACTCGTCCGGTACCGCCTGCGCCTGCTTCATTCCGAACCCTCCCGTACCTAGCATGACAACCTCTCTAGCAGTGCGTTGTGCGTCACCGCCATCAGCCGGCGCGGCTCCTCGAGCGCGTTGGGAATCGTCCCACGCGAAACCCTTCGAATGGAAGACAAATTCATGGACCTGCCATTCTCTCTTGATTCCGTAGCGACTGGCGGCGCAGCTGTCCAAGCAATCGTGACGACTGTTCCGCTGCCGCTCCGGCTCGTAATCTGTAACTGGCCGCCCGATGCTTCGACCAACTCCCGCACCACACGGAATCCAATGCCACGCGGTCCAGGCGTTTCAGAAACGCCTTCCTGGCCCTCTCCCAGAAGCGTCTTTACCGTCGCCGCGCTCATTCCACTTCCGGTATCTTCGACGCTCAGAACAACCTGCGTCTCCCCACTCCCATTCCTTTGGCTGATCACCCGTATCGTGATCGCACTCCCATCACTCGAGTGATTATCCAGCTGCGACGCCTCCGCCGCATTCTTCGTGAGATTCACCAGAATTCTCTCCAGCGACTCACGAGGCACCGCGATCGGAAGCGCAGCCCCGGAATCGCAAGCCACCCTAACCTCCCGCCGCGCAACAGAGTTGAGGAGCCCGCGGCAATCCTCAATCACCTCCGGCAGCGCAATCTGCTCTTCCTTATCCGGCAAATCGGGTTGACCCCTTCTGCGCTCCGTCTTCCCCGGATTCAACAGCCGGCTAATCAACTCCCGACTGCGCCCACTCAACTGCTGTAGCTCTTCCGCATAGTGGCGGTGCTCCGTCCGCAGCACGCCCGGCAGCGCGAGCAGTTCGCAGTAAAGGCCAAGCGCTCCCAGCAGGTTCCCGGCATCATGCGCGAGCCCTATTCCTTCGGATACAGAATGCAAATTGGATTTTCGATTTGTTATCGAGGACGGAGAGAGTTCCCCAATCCATCGCCCGGTCGACAAGATCTTTACCGGTTCAACTCGTTCGGACTGCGACGTTTCACCGTCGGACGGAACATGTGCCTGGTGCGGTAGTCGTGATGTGAGGGTCCCTGTACGAAAAAACTTTCCAGAGGCGTTACTGCTCAGCGGTGCCTGCATGGTTGTTGCTCCCGAATTGTGTCATCTACTCCAAACTTGGAGTTTCTATGTCAAGTGTGTAATCACGTTGCGTGCCAAAGCGGGAAACGAAAGATAAGTCGTTCAAAAGAAAACACTAATGAAGGTGACCAAGGTAGCCGAGCATGCTTTGTAAGATTCCCATTTTGGGATCTCATTTCCTTCAAAATGGGACAACCTCCAACAAATCCGCAAAAATAGTGCGTTTCCATTATGGGACAACATTCCCGAAACGGCACTCCGGCGCGCTCGGACCAATCCGGGCCAGCATCTACCAAAACACTATAATTGCCGAATGTCTGAAACGCACTCCCCCCTCTTCCGCCCTCACCAGCGCGCTGCCAACTCCCTTCGCACCCTCCGCATGACCACCGGTTATGTTTCGACACCGGAAGGCTCCGTCCTCATCGAGACCGGCAACACCCGCGTCCTCTGCAACGCGACCATCGAGCAGGGTGTTCCCGGCTGGCTTCGCAACTCCGGCCGTGGCTGGGTCACCGCCGAGTACGGCATGTTGCCCCGCGCCACCCTCACCCGCACCGCCCGCGAGAGCGAGCGCGGAAAGATCGGCGGACGCACGCACGAGATCCAGCGCTTGATCGGCCGCTCCCTGCGCAGTGTCGTCGATATGAAGCTGCTCGGCGAACGCACCATCATCCTCGACTGCGACGTCCTCCAGGCCGATGGCGGCACACGCACCGCTGCCATCACCGGTGCCTCGGTCGCCCTCGCCATTGCGCTTGCAAAGCTGGTGACTGCCGGAACCCTCAAGACCAGCCCACTCAAACAAATGGTGGCCGCCACCTCGGTCGGCATCGTCGATGGCCATGCCCTCCTCGATCTCTGCTACGAGGAGGATTCGCGTGCGACGGTCGATATGAACGTCGTCATGCTGGCCTCCGGCGGCCTCGTCGAGACGCAAGCTACTGCCGAGAAAGATTCCTACACGCGCGCTGAACTGACCCAGATGCTGGACCTGGCAGAGGGCGGCATCCGCGAACTGCTTATCGCGCAGCAGGAAGCTGTCGCCTCTGCTGTCTAAGTCGCTAGCCTGATGTACTCCAAAGGAGTGATTGCGTGAAGATTGTCGTTCTGGATGCCTACACCATCAACCCGGGAGATATGGATTGGGCGCCGATCCGCGCTTTTGGCGAGTGCACCTTTTACGACCGGTCCTCGCAGGAAGAGATTCCAGGCCGCATCCGCGATGCCGATGTTGTTCTGACGAATAAAGCAAAGCTGGACCAGTCGGCAATCGCAGCAGCGACCCATCTGCGCTACATCGGCGTCATGGCCACCGGCTACAACATCATCGATCTCGAAGCCGCAGAGGCACGCGGCATCGTGGTGACCAACGTCCCTTCCTACAGCACAGCGTCAACCGCACAGGGAACGATTGCGCTGCTGCTCGAACTGACCAACCACGTCGGTCTTCACAGCAAAAGCGTCCATGAAGGCGGCTGGAGCAAGAGCCCGGACTTCAGCTATTGGGAGAAACCAATCATCGAACTTGCAGGACTGGTTCTCGGCGTTGTTGGCTGGGGACAAATCGGAAGAGCCGTCGCAAAGACAGCCTCCGCACTCGGCATGTCGATCATCGTAACCAGCCGTTCGCAGCGCACCCAGCCCTCCGATCCCGAGATGCGCTTCGTGCAACTCCCGGACATCTTCACGCAGGCGGATGTGATCACGCTTCACTGCCCTTTGACCGAGGACACGAAAGACCTCATCAACGCACGCACGCTGGCCACGATGAAAAAATCGGCATTGCTCCTCAACACCGCTCGTGGTGGCCTCATCGCCGAACAGGATCTGTCAGACGCCTTGAACAACGGCGTGATTACCGGAGCCGCTCTCGATGTCCTGTCCACCGAGCCGCCCGATCCTTCGAATCCTCTTCTCACTGCGCGCAACTGCATCATCACGCCCCACAACCATTGGGCATCCTCCAGTGCGCGGAGACGCATGATCGAACTGCTTGCCGCCAACATGCGAGCCTACCTCTCCGGCAATCCTGTCAATGTAGTCAGTAAGAGTCGAGTTTCCTAGCCTCTGATAAAGTCTGCTCATGCGACGCCCACCGGCTGCTCATGCTCTGAAACGGCGAATTCTCAAAGACTCCGTGCGAGCAAATCACCTGCGCGACGCCGCCTTCCGACGAATCATCCTCTCCATCCCGAAAGGCAAAGTATCCACTTATGGCAAAGTTGCTGAGGCGGCAGGCTACCCGCTGTATCATCGCGCCGTCGCTCATTTATTGAGGACTGCGCTACCCGGCTCCCTGCCCTGGCAGCGCATCGTCGGCGCCGGTGGACAGATCAAGCTGCCGGGCGAGGGCGCATTCGAACAGCGGCTTCGACTCAGCATCGAAGGAGTATCGTTTCGCGGCAGGCGCGTCAATATGGACGAATGCGAACATCCTCTTCGCAGTTGGGAACTTCCCGACTAGCCTGCCTGCGGAAGCACCCAACCACTCCGAATGAAGTGGCATGTGTAACCATGCGGAATCCGTTGAAGAT
>JBDTDX010000069.1:0-1801 GCA_039922815.1 Granulicella sp. | reverse complement strand
TCCTTAGATGAGGACAATTGAACACGAGCGCGAGGTTCGCGATACTACGGGTTCAAGCTGCTCCCCTTCTGTCGTATTCACCCTTTCCATCCAAATCGGTCGCCAGCCCGTTTCTAGGATCATCATGGGTGCCTACTTTTGAGAGCCACTTCATGCTGCTAACGTGGATCTCGGCGATCCGGTGCTTGAAGATTGTGTTCTTGATCTCATCCTAAACCGCTCGGCACGAGGATTTGCTGGTCTCAGATGGCGAGAAAGGCATATGTGAAGTTTAAAGCCTTAGGAAAATGGCCGATTGTGTCCTTCAGATGTCCGTAATTCACCCTGACGCCCTCGCGAACTGGAGTAGATTAAATCTAATCTGTGAGACCTGCAATGATTCCACCCGCTGTTAACGGCCCAACAAATGGCAGACTCAACACTGACCGCGCACGTCAGAAGCGTGACGTGCATGTCATCGTTGTGTTGTTGCCCCGCACGACACTCTTGGATCTCGCCGGGCCGCTCGAAGTGCTCAGATGTGCAAACATCCAACAGGATGTCGTCGAATTTCATGTCAGTTATTTGAGCGTCCGGTCATCGATCTCAACCTCGGTTGGGATTCTCCTGCAATGCCCCGATCCACTGCCCTCAAGCCTGCCCGACAATAGTGTTGTCGTCGTCGTTGGCAATCTCGCAGGGCCCTGTTCCTGGTGCGGCCCAACCAATGAGAACGAGGACGAGCGCGATATGGAAAACATCGCCAACTGGCTTCGAACAAGCATTCGCCCAACCCACACGCTTATGGCAATCTGCTCGGGCACTCTACTGCTTGCCAAAGCAGGGCTACTCGATGGCAGATCGTGCACCACTCACCATCTCGATACAACCGAACTCACACGCCTTGCACCGAAGGCAAGAGTGCTGACAGACCGTCTTTATGTCCATGAAGGGAATCTGTACACGTCCGCAGGAGTAACTGCGGGCATTGATCTAATGCTCTACTATGTCAGCCGTTTGGTCGGCTCGGCTTGCGCAGCAGCCATCGCGAGATACCTTGTCGTCTATTTCCGCCGCGACGGCTCTGATTCACAGATCTCTCCTTGGCTCGAAGGCCGCAATCACATTCATCCCGCTGTACACCGCATACAGGACACCATCTCTGCGGATCCGACGCGGACCTGGACGCGACCGCAACTTGCAAAGCTCGCCGGTGCCAGTGGACGGCATCTCTCACGGCTTTTCCATGAACACGTAGGCATGTCCATTCCTGAGTACCGTAATAGCGTCAGGGTCGCTCTTGCGCGGGAGTTCGTGCTTCGAAGCGAACTTGACATGGAGAATATCACCGATCGAGCCGGCTTCTCCTCCACACGCCAATTTCGCCGTGCTTGGCAGCGAGTGTACTCGCAAAGTCCCGCGGAAATACGAGCCCTCTCCGACACAGATCTGCTCTAAGCTGACGTCGCGCCCTTGCCCTGCTCGTTGGCCGGCGAGGTTGCTTGTGGCGCTTGGCACGAAGACCGTTCTTAGCTCGAATGGCCGGATTATCTGCCACGCACAGATGGCCCATTCCGCCCGCTAAAGGTCCTCACCTGTGCTTTCGGCGTTTACTGCATGCTCCTACTGTTGATTCATCGGTAAGGCAAACCCTCCCTGATGCAGAGATATATCCCTCTCAAGAGAGCAACGAGTCCCTGCGAAGCCTGCCGATCGAGGGAAGCAGCTATGAGGCAGACAATAAAAAGGTACCTGGTTATTACCTGCGGAGCTTTTCTTGCGATCTGCCTTCTGTCCGACTCGTGCTTTGCGGCTCACGGAG
>JBDTDX010000068.1:0-6627 GCA_039922815.1 Granulicella sp. | reverse complement strand
CTCTCACGTAAAATAAGACAAGCTCCCATGGGACGCAACCTCTTCATCCTCGCCGCAACCCTCGGCCTCTTCGGCCTCATCTCCTGCGCCGTCGCGTACACCAACATTGCACAGCAACCCGGGTCCCCCGGCGACGTCTCCCTCTGGCGCACCATGGGCCTCGGCCTCATTGCCGTCGCGCTCATCGTAGCCCTCGCCGCCTCGCTCTCGACCCTCTTCGAACAGGCTGAGCGCCGCCTCGAAGCCCAGCGCCTTGCCCGACGCAAAAAGCGATAGCAAAAAATGTTGTCAAGCCCTCGTAACGGCCTCACGCGCACAAACCCCTTTGTTTACACATCTTCTGAAGCTTCAGAAGATTGAGCATGAGTTTCCTCCCACCGCGTAAACTAGAAGTAAGACACGAACCGCGCAAAGAAAAACCGTAAAGCCAACCGTTGCGCCTTTAGCTTCGAGGAGCAAGAATCCTGTCCCACCGTTTGCGACGTAAGTCCTTTAGATAGAATATTTTGCGTGCAACCCATTTGTTATGAATATCTTACAGCATATTAGCTGGCTAATCTATTTGTTATGAGGAATTTGGCAAAAAGGGGGAGGGGGGGGTACCCAACCCCAGGTCAGCGGCTCCTCTACCTTTGGACGGATACAATCAAATCACCCGCCTTTTTAGAAGCTGCAACCGATCAGCCCTCATCTGAAAAGAGAGAGCGGCATGGAAAGGGATTCAGAACCAATGTTCGAAGTCACCGTAGAAGCCGGATTTTCCTCCGGCCACTACCTCCGCAACTATCGAGGCAAGTGCGAAAATCCCCACGGCCACAACTACAAGGTCTTCGTCACCCTCGTCGGCGAGCACCTCGACGAGGCCGGCATGCTGCTTGACTTCAAGCTCCTCAAGCAAGTCATGCGCCCGACCGTCGAGTATCTCGACCACCGCATGATTAACGACCTCGAGCCCTTCGTCTCAGAGATCAATCCCAGTGCTGAGAACCTCGCCAAATACTTCTACGAGCAGACCAGCACCCAGCTCACCGAGATGACCCAGGGCCGCGTCCGCGTCAAAGACTGCACCCTCTACGAGACCGACACCAGCTTCGCCCGCTATTACGAGTAAAAAGCTGCGAGTAAGCCATGCACCTTATTGAGCTTTACAAATCCGTTCAGGGAGAATCCAGTTTCACTGGTCTGCCCTGCATCTTCGTCCGCTTCGCCGGTTGCAACCTCCGCTGCGCCTGGTGCGATTCCGAGTACACCTTCACCGGCGGCAAGCCCTTCACCGAAGACGAAGTCGTCGCCCAGATTGAAGCGCTCGCTCCCTGCAAGCTCATCGAGTTCACCGGCGGCGAGCCGATGCTTCACGTCCGCGAACTCATCCCCCTCATGAACCGCCTGCTCGCGCAAGGCTACGAACTGATGATCGAGACCAGTGGCGAGCGTCCCCTGGCCGACGTCCCTAAAGCCGTCCACAAGATCGTCGACGTCAAATGCCCAGGCGCAGGTTCCGCCGCCAACAGCTTCCGCCTCGAAAATCTCGAGGCCCTCACGAAAAATGACGAGATCAAATTCGTCCTCACCAATCGCGAAGACTACGACTTCGCCAGCGCCTTCATCCGCGAGCACGATCTCCACAGCAAGGTCGGCGGCATTCTTCTCAGCCCGGCCTTCGTTCAAACGCCCTCAACGCAGCGCACCGCCGACAACATGGCTCTCAACCCGCGTCTCGCGGTCGAGTGGATGATGGCCGACGGCCTCGACGCCCGCCTCTCGCTCCAGATCCACAAGTTCATCTGGGAGCCAATGAAGAAGGGCGTTTAGCCCAGCTTCCGCAGAGCGCCGCGCATTCCGAACCAGATCACAAGCGCCAGAAACTGCACATACAGAAGCCATCCCGTCACGCGCACCACTGGCGCGACGGTCACACCATGCAGCGCAAAGGCCAGCACCAGCGCAACACCAAGCACGACCATGCAAGCCATCATCGCTCTGCGTCCATAGAACGTCGGCGTCAGCGCAATCGGCCTCCGCTTCGGAAGCTGATTCGCAACCCGAGCCGCAAAGTCTACCGGAATCGCCACCGCAGGCCGAGCCTCCAGTGCGCGGATCATGCGCTGTTCCATCTCGCTGTCGGCATCGGCGTCATTCAGCCATTCGTCGCGCATATCGGTCTCCTCGCCTGCGTGGATTGCAGTGCTTCTCTCATCTTCTTGCGGCCGCGATGCAGATGCGTTCGCACCGTCCCAATCGGCAGTCCAAGCGCCAGCGATATCTGCTCGTAAGTGCGCTCTTCTTGGTGATAGAGAACGATCACAGCGCGCTCAATCTGGCTCAACTTCTGCAACTGCTCTTCAACACTTTGCTCAAACTCGCGTTCCTCAATCTGCTCAACCGCGTTGCGCCCCGGATGTTCCAATCGCTCTTCCCATCCGGAAGTTTCATCCGAGATCGAAACCAGCGACTTCGTATCGCGCCTCCGCCGCTTCCATTCATTCTGAGCGACGTTCACCGTAATCCGATACAGATAAGTCGACAACAGCGCCTCTCCGCGAAAGCTCGGCAGCGCGCGATACAGCCGGATGAATACCTCCTGCGCCAGATCGTCAATGTTGTCGCGGCTTCCGGTCATACGCATCAGCGTGCCGAAGACCATCGCCTGATGATCGCGCACAATCTGCTCGAAGCTGGATTCGGTATGCAAGTCAGGTTAGACAATATGCTTCTCCGAAAGTTTCACGCCGCAAAGTGAAACTTTGCAAAGGTGTCGAGGTCTAACGCGGGCAGAAAGGGAAGAAAAACCATGGAAGTATTCACCACACCATTCATCATTCCACTCGGAGCGTTCGTTGTTGCCATCGTAGCTATCGGCGGCGGCATCTGGTCGCAGATGCACGGAGTTCGCGTTAAGGCGGAGCAGCGCATGGCCATGCTCGCGCGCGGCATGTCCATTGCAGACATCGAACAGCTGCTGGGCTCCGGCGAGGAGGAAAAGAAGTCCCCGAAAGACCCGCTCCGCAGCTTGGGCAACGCCCGCCGCGCCGGTATCATCCTTGTCTCCTCAGGCATCGGCATCATGCTCTTCTTCCTCGCGCTGACCGTAATCATTGGCGAGCGCAACATTCTCTCCGGAGCTGCCGTTGGACTCATTCCATTGGCGATCGGCATTGGCTTCTTCATCGACTACAGCCTGCAGAAGCGCGAACTGTCGCGCTTCGGGTTGGAGGTCGGTGCGGACCAGACATCAAGCGACCGTGTGTAACGGGAGCATCAAAAGAGAACTATGGCTTACCCGTCAGCCTAACTGCTACCCTTCTCCGTAGCGGAGGCTCCTTGGACCAGCAGGACAACCTGATCTTCATCTCGATCGCCTCTTACCGCGACGCTCAACTGGTTCCTACCGTCGAGGATTGCCTCGCGAAAGCAACCCAGCCAGACCGCCTTCGGTTTGGCATCTGCTGGCAGCACGGCCCCGAAGAAGCCGAGCTTCCATTCCAGTCCGATCCACGATTCCGCATCCTTGACATTGACTGGCGCGACAGCCGCGGCGCCTGCTGGGCCCGCGCCGCAATCATGCAGCTATGGCAGCACGAAGCGTGGTATCTCCAGATCGATTCCCACTGCCGTTTCGCGCCCGGCTGGGATGAAACCCTCATCACAACAGCACGGCAAACCGGCAGTCCAAAGCCGATTCTCAGCACCTACCCGCCGCCCTTCGAGCCCGCACAACAAGAGAATCTCGGCGGCGATGCCATGCAGATGGCCTTTCAGGGATTCACCCCTGAAGGCATCCCCTTCATGAAGCCCATCGGTATTCCAGACTGGATCTTCCGCAGTCAACCGATGCGCGCCCGCTTCCTCGCGGCGGGTTTCCTCTTTGCTCCCGGCTCCTTTGTTGAAGAGGTGCCTTACGATCCCGAGCTCTACTTCATCGGCGAAGAGATCACCATGACGCTTCGCGCCTTCACCAGCGGCTACGATCTCTTCCACCCCTGCAACAGAATCGTATGGCACGATTACGTCCGCGCCTACGCCGCGCGCCACTGGGAAGATCACACCAGCGATAACAAGGTCGAACGTTCATGGGGTGATCTTGATCTCCACAGTAAAGAGAAGGTCAAACGCATCCTAGCAGGCCAGCCCGTGGACAACTGCGGCCTGGGCACAACGCGCACCATCGCGGACTACGAAGCGTACGCCGGCATCAACCTCCGCCTACGCAAGGGGCAGAACTACACCCTGCTCGCCGGCGAGCCGCCCAATCCGCAATCCGATGCCAGCTGGGTTGACGAGATCTACCTCTGGCTCGTCCGCGTCCCAATCGCCACAGCCAATCTGCCGAAGGGATCGTTCGACAATCCCTCCTTCTGGTGTGTCTGTATCCACGATGAAGGCGGCCACGAGATCTTTCGGAGAGACTTTCCCCGCGCGGAACTGACAACGCTCTCCCGCTCCGAGCCGATGGTCTATCTCGTCTGCGAGTTCCAGTCCGGGATCATCCCGTTCCAGTGGAGCGTCTCTCCGGTCAGCAGCGCGCAGGGTTGGCTACAGAAGATCGCGGGTGTGCTTGCGAAAGCCGATTACACGATTGTTCTGGAAGAGCCAGCCTAGATTTACAGTCTGGTTTGCAGTCCCGGAGTTTACAGGGCTTTACGGACGACTCTGCGTACCGTTTCAGTGACCAGACCAAAGATGACATGTGTGCCCATCTCGCTGGTGCGCTCACGCGTGGTCTGCTCCTCAGGCTCGGCAGATAGACCCATGGCTGGTAATGCCGTCTCATGGGTCAGCGTCGCCAGCGCGAGTCCAAAGCTTGCACCGTCCTTCGCACTGGCCGCAGGATAGTATTCGACGAGCGCGCCATAGGCGGCACCAGCCAGCGCGCCAAATCCCCAGTGGATGGCTTCGCTTGCGACCGTCTTCGTCGAGTTGCCAAGGTGATGCCCGGCCAGTTTCTCTGCCAGCACCTCCGGCGGCTCCGGCTCGCCATGAGTGCGCGGCGGATAAATCTTCTCCGCGAATGTCTTTGCTGCCGTAGCGGCCAGGCCGCCAATCAATCCCGCCAGCAGACCCTTCGCCAGCGACCGTTCCTGAACCTTCATCTCCAACGCCGTATCGCTCATCGCACCATCCTGATTTTGGTTAGGATGCGCCCGAGCGGCCTCAAGGTGCCACCGCATTGGAACTCATCCTACATACGCCGCAGCGTCCGTCTGATCGGTGCCGCTGGCCAGCTTCATCTGACGAAACAAGAGAGTCAGCAATGCCGAAACCAGCAGATTGAGAATCAACGCAGGAACCGCCGCATACATTCCATATACATGACCGCCAAAGGATAGCGGATAGACCGACCCCTTCAACCCTAGTGCGAACGCCATTCCCGTGCCCGCACCCATTCCTGCCAACCACCCCAGAAAGAGGGCCCACGGATGGAACCACCGTGTAAAGACGCCCAGGACGACCGCTGGAAAGATCTGGCAGATCCAGATGCCGCCCAGCAACTGCATCTCAATTGCATACGGCGCGGGCAGGCGAAGCACAAATACCAGTGCGCCGAACTTCACACATAGTGAAATGAGCTTCGCCATCTGCGACTCCTTCTTCGGAGTTGCCTGCACCCGTGCGAACTCGCCGTAGATATTGCGCGTGAAGAGATTCGAAGCTGCAATCGACATGATCGCCGCTGGCACCAGCGCGCCAATCGCAATCGCCGCCAGGCAGAACCCCGCGAACCACTCCGGAAACATCTTCAGGAAGAGCAGCGGCACCGCCATGCTGGTGTCCTTGGTCACAACGCCCGCCGCCAGAGCGAGATATCCAAGCAACGCAACCAGCCCTAGCACGAAGCTGTAAGCGGGCAGCAGCGCGGCATTGCGGCGAACCACCACCGCACTCTTGGCGCTCAGAACGGCAGTCGCCGTATGCGGATACAGCATCAACGCAACTGCGCTCCCCATAGCAAGCGTGGAGTAGCCCAGAAACTGTCCCGGCTGCAGGTAGATCGTCGCTGCTGGAGAGTGCGCGGCCAAGGCTGCATTGGCCAGCGCAAACACCCGCGCATAGCCGCCCAGTTTGATCGGCAATATGACGATTGCGGCAATCACCATGATGTACAGCATCAGGTCCTTGACGATCGCGATGATGGCCGGAGCCCGCAAGCCACTCGAATAGGTGTAAGCCGCCAGAATGATAAAAGCTGCAGCCAGAGGCCATTCTCCGACAATGCCCATGGCCGCGATGACCACGCGCATGCCGACCAGTTGCAGCGCGATATAGGGCATGAGCGATAGAATTCCGGTCACGGCGACGGCCAGCGTCAGCCAGCGGTTTCCATAGCGCCCGCGCACGAAATCAGCGAACGTCACATATCCGTGGCGATGGCAGATCGTCCACAAGCGCGGCAGCACCAGCATCATGTAGGGATAGACCATGACCGCATACGGCACCGCGAAGAAACCCATGGCCCCCGCGCCATACAACGCCGCCGGCACCGCGATCACCGTGTAAGCGGTGTAGAGATCGCCGCCGATTAGAAACCATGTCACCCAGGTTCCGAAGCTGCGACCGGCGAGTCCCCATTCCTCCAGCGATTCCATCCCGGCCTGCGGGCGTCGCCAACGGGCGGCCCAGAAGCCCGCA
>JBDTDX010000067.1:0-4847 GCA_039922815.1 Granulicella sp. | reverse complement strand
CCCTCGTCGCCGCCGTCAAGGCCTCCTTCGGCTACTGCGATCAAGCCCTAGCCAACCTGCAGGACGCACAGCTAGGCGACACCATCACCTTCTTCCGCGGAGCCAAAAAGCCTCGCGCCCGCGCCCTCCTCGAACTCACCGGCGACCTCGAAGACCACTACTCCCAGATGGCCGGCTACCTCCGCATGAACCACCTCATCCCGCCCTCAGCAGCTCCGGCAAAGTAATCACCCGTCTCGCACGCGCAGCTAAAAAACGGAGCCCCCATGAGCAAGTTCCTCTCTCTTCTCGCGCCCTGCTCTCTGGCCCTCGCCCTGTGCGCGACGAGCTATGGACAGCCCGCCGCCACAACCCTCGCTGCCACGCCGCCCATGGGCTGGAATAGCTGGAACAAGTTCGCGATGAAGATCGACGACGCCACCATTCGCGCCCAGGCAGACGCCCTCGTTTCGACGGGCATGAAGGCCGCCGGCTATCAATACATCAATATCGACGAAGGCTGGGAGGGCGTGCGTGACGCGCAGGGCGTCCTCCACCCCAACGCGGGCTTTCCCGACATGAAGGCCCTCGCCGACTACGTCCACAGCAAGGGCCTCAAGCTCGGCATCTACACCACTCCCGGCCCCAAAGCCTGCGGCCACTCCGAAGGCAGCTACGGCCACGAGGAGCAGGACGCCAAAATGTTCGCCGCATGGGGCATCGACTAT
Organism: Granulicella sp.; assembly: GCA_039922815.1. Taxonomy (GTDB): domain Bacteria; phylum Acidobacteriota; class Terriglobia; order Terriglobales; family Acidobacteriaceae; genus Edaphobacter. The sequence goes on along the minus strand of JBDTDX010000067.1, from coordinate 4,140 downwards.
CTCAAGTACGACTGGTGTACCGCAGGAACGGTCTACCAGCCGGATCAATATCCGCAAGCCCTGCGCAAGATGGGCGATGCCCTCAAACGCACCGGCCGCCCCATCCTCTACAGCATCCACGGTCGCGGAGCCGTCTGGAACTACTCCGCCGCGCAGGGTGCCAACATGTGGCGCACCACCGGCGACATCAAGGACAACTACGCCCGCATGCTCGCCATCGGCTTCGGCCAGCAGGGCCTCGAGAAGTTCGCAGGTCCCGGCCACTGGAACGATCCCGACATGCTCGAAGTCGGCAACGGCGGCATGAAGGACAACGAGTACCGCATGCACATGGCCCTCTGGTGCCTGCTCGCCGCGCCCCTCATCGCGGGCAACGACCTCGCGAACATGACCCCCGAGACTCACGACCTCCTCACCAACCCCGAGGTCATCGCCGTCGATCAGGACCCCTCCGGCACCCAGGGCCATCGCATCTTCGAGCAGGGCCCCATCGTCATCATGGTCAAGCCGCTCGCGGACGGCAGCAAGGCCGTCGGCTTCTTCAATCGCGAGCAAGGCACCGTCTCCGAAACCGTCAAGTTCTCGGACATAGGCCTCAGTCAGCAAGCCACCGTCCGCGATCTCTGGGAGAAGAAAGACCTCGGCTCCTTCAACGGAAGCTTTTCCATCGACGTCCCAGAACATGGAGTCGTACTGGTGCGGATTCGCTAGCTGGCATACCAATCGCGAAATCCTTGTCAAGCCCTCCCACCCTCAACCCGATCTTTATCAACAACATACGATTGGGCAGGAGTTACCTCCAATCTGGTAAAATAGAAATAGCAGCAAAACAAAGCCTCGGCTAACGCCGGGGCTTTCTCTTTGAGAGCCAAGTATCAGTTGATGGAGAGTCTGCCGTCTCTTTGTTTGTTATTCCCGGAGGGAATCCGAGGTTGCCTCCCTCCACGCCAACAGCAATCTCCTTTAGAATGAAGATCTTGGCCGTAACCCCAATAGATTGAATATCTTAGCGACACACTAGCCGCCATCGGACAAAATATACTTGACTAACCCACGCCAATTAGATACTATTGGTTTATGGGCAGCCCTAAGACACTTCTCGAAGCAATCCAGTACTTCAGCGATGAGCAGCTTTGCATTGATACCGTCTCCGAGATGCGTTGGCCGGATGGCCCGAAATGCCCTGAGTGCTGGGTAGAGAAGCCTTACTACATCAAGACTCAAAAGCGTTGGAAGTGCCGTAACTGCCGGATTCAGTTCTCGGTCAAGGTTGGCACCATATTTGAAGACTCCCCTATCTCCCTCACTAAGTGGCTTCCTGCCCTCTGGCTGCTCGTAAACTCCAAGAACGGTATCAGCAGCCATGAACTTGGCCGGTCGCTTGGGGTGACCCAGAAGACGGCTTGGTTTATGAATCAGCGTCTCCGGTTAGTTGTGAAAGAGCGCAACATGGGAACCAAGTTTGGTAGCAACAATGGTGGGGAAGTTGAGGTTGATGAGGCTTTCGTGGGTGGCAAGCTCAAGAACATGCACCGCAAGCGTGCTTGCATGTTGAACTCGATTCGCGCCGTTGCCGATAGCACAGAGTATGTGACCCGCTATGCAAACAAGACTGCTGTACTAGGCATCTTGGAGCGCGAATCACGCAAGGTTCGAGCCAAGGTCATCCCCAACGTCAAGCGCGAGACGCTACAGAATGAAATCCTGGCCAACGTGAAGTATGGCTCCAGTGTGTACACGGATCAGGCTGTAGGTTATGACAACCTCAAGCACCGCTACATTCACGACACAGTGAACCACGCTGAAACCTACGTCAAGGGCCGCGTCCATACGAATGGCTTGGAGAACTTCTGGAGCCTCATGAAGCGCAACCTAGCAGGAACCTATATTGCTGTAGAGCCGTTCCACTTAGACCGCTACTTGGATGAGCAGATGTTCCGCTATAACAACCGCACGACCAAAGACAATCCGTTGAATGACTCAGACCGCTTCATACTTGCTCTGTCTCAGGTTGCTAACCGTCGCCTGACCTATGCAGAACTTACGGGTAAGGTTGGGGAAAGAGCGCAAGCCTAATCCTTATCGTGGCAAACGTGGGCGGAAGGTTCTCGCGAGTGTATTTCCACTCCCTACGATCTAGCCTTCGGTATTTCAACCAATGATTGCTGGAGGAGCCATTCTCTAACAAAGTCTGAATTCCCTATTTCAGGGATGAGAACTTGTCCGATGCCTATACGCTTTCTCCATGCGCTAACTTCAAACCCACGAATTAATCCGGTAATTTCTTCGACTCGAAGAAGTACACCGAAGCTCTCGCTTTCCACATAAATACATGCGGACGATGGCTCAGATAACGATACATGTAGTGAATCAGCAAATTCGTCGTATTGGAAAGTCATTTCTTGCCTTCCTCATCGACCAGAGGTGCGTTTTCAGTTGCGATCACAATGTCCGCAGTTAATTCTGGTTTTGTCCAGAAAATCTCCCCAATCATTCGACTATTATTAGGACGCCCCGGAAAGTAAGAGGTTGTAATACGCCCACGTTTGCCGCCCGCCTCTATATCTGCTGGAGTTACCACGTCGTCGTATATTGCTGTGGTAAAAAATCTCTGGCCTTCGGCTGGAAAGAATTTCTCAAAAACGCAAGACTCTTCACCTATAGCCGGATCCAGACTTCTACGTGCAGCGTCTGGCTGAGTTAATGCTTGGAAGATATGTTCTTCAGTCGTCCGATACTTATCAAATTGGTGCTTGGAAATGTGCCCGTCCATCGTCTTCACATATAGTGAGACCTGGTTTCCGAAGACATCATTTCTGACCCACAAAATATCTTTACTGTTTGACAACGGGAGCATCTTTCGCTGCTGCGATCTTGAGTGCTTCTGATGTGTTGGTCGCGATTTCTTGCAACACTTTTATTAGATTTTCTAAAATGCCCAACGGGAGAACCACAGCAGCCCGAATCTCCTGGGTCTGCTTCGTAGTCAAACCATCTGGCATTGCACCCATCTCATTAAAAAACAACCTAAAATCAGTATTAGTTCCTGAAGCGCCGACTGTGTTAGCGTAAACCGGAACAACGCCGCTTGGGTTCGTAATCCCTATCTGTGTTGCTTGTGTAACGTGCGGTTGACTGGACAAATTTAACGCTCGCTTTTCTGTGAGTATGAATATGCTTCGCCGGATTACTATACACATGCAATGTGACTTACAACCAGAAATTAGCAGGATTTATAAATAGGCTCTAAAGGCTTTGGACCACGCTTAGGTTTATCGGCGTTGGCAGCCTTCTCTTGAGCGCGGATATGATTGAACTCTTCTTTAGACACCCGCACAACTTGTCTCAGGGCATCATTGAATCTGTCCATCTCAGGCGATTGTTCCCGGTTATCCACAGGCACCTCAATATCAATACGCGCCTGCACGCTATAAGATGTTCATTATGTGCTTCTTTAAGAATAGAAGACACGGAAGCGCTATCGGTGTGCAGGACAGCCGATAGCGCGTGAGACAACTAATACAAGGAAACCGTCTCGAACTTTGACGAGGGAAAGACGGAATCCGGTTCCTGGCTAACTCTTCACAACCGCCCGACCTTGGAGAAATCTGAGGTCGGGTTTCTACTGTGCCTCAGTAACGGGCTACTAGTAAACAGTAGCACTATACAGGGTGGAAAATCTTGACATTACTTGCCGGAATCCCAAACAAATTGCGTAAACTTTGCAGTGTTTACCCATTTACTATGTCAAAAGGCATCAACTATTAGCCCACTCCCTATCCATTCTCTGGAGAGGGTTTCAGTCCTCATGAGGGCAAGTATACATGGAAAATTGTGGAAATCTGGGTTAGCCAAGTACATTATTGCCCCGCCATCTTATTGCATCCAAAGAACTTAGCCTAATTCGCCATAGGGGGGGGGTACCCCCACCCGAGAGGAATATCGAATGCCCTGCCAACTCTGTCGCTTCGTCAGAACCACAGGCCACCAGTGCCAGTCGCCTGCCCTGAAGGGCGAGCGCTTCTGCTATCACCACACCACGCTCACCAAAGCTCATCGCTACTTTCGCCCAAACCAGGTCACCGATCCCGCATTCGTCATCGGACGCCACATCCGCCTGCCGCCAGTGGACGACCGCCA
>JBDTDX010000066.1:0-5449 GCA_039922815.1 Granulicella sp. | reverse complement strand
GACGCGGGGTACTGACAGGGTTAGGGCTTGCGGGACTGAGCGCGGCGATGCCACCCCTGCTCCAACGAGCAAGCGCTGCAGCGGCCAAGGATGCGACGGGGAGCTGTCCTTTTCGGCTGGCGGTCATCAACGACGAGATCACGCCGGACTTCGAAAAAGCCTGCCAGATTGCATCCCAGAATTTCGGACTGCACTGGATCGAACTGCGTTCGATGTGGAAGAAGACGGTGACGGAGCTGAACCCAAAAGAAATCGAAGACTCCCAAAAGATCCTGGCGAAGTACAACCTGAAGGTAACGGATATCGCGAGCCCACTCTTCAAGGTGGATTGGCCCGGAGCGCCACAGTCGGCTGAACGTGCAAAGCACGCGCCGAACACGGACGTTGCCGGCAAGGAGCAGGACGCGCTTTTGGAGAGGTGCATCTCGGTTGCCAAGGCGTTTGGTACGGATCGGATACGGGGCTTCGATTATTGGCGATTGGATGATCAAAAGCCTTATCGGGCCGCGATCAACGCGAAGCTGCAACGTGCGGCTGAGCGGTGCGCGAAGGACGGGATGATTCTGCTGCTGGAGAACGAGATGGCCTGCAACACGGCTACCGGCGAAGAGTCTGCTGCTGTATTGAAGGCCATTCCGAATAAGAATTTCATGCTGAACTGGGATCCGGGTAATGCGGCGGCCCTGATGACTACTCCCTATCCTGATGGATATCGGCTGCTGCCGAAGAATCGTATCGGCCATTGCCATTGCAAGGATGTGACGTACACGGCCGATCACAAATACGAGTGGGCACCCGTGGGCGCAGGGGTCATTGATTGGGTTGGGCAGCTAAAAGCCTTGCAACGCGATGGCTTTCGCTACGGCTTGAGTCTGGAGACACATTGGCATGGTGGGGGTACGCCGGAAGCCTCGACTCGTATCAGTATGGAAGGGTTGAAGAAGACGCTGGTCAAGGCTGGTATTAACTGTTAGACAACGATATTTGCCGGAGGGTTCGGCGATGGTTTATCACAAGGAGAAAGAATGGTTACCAGGCGTGAATTTATAGACACACTTGCAATCGGAGCGGCCGGATTGGCCGTGAGTTCGACTGCTAAGAGCTACGGCCAGATCATGGGATCAAACGATCGCCTCAACTTTGCGGTGATTGGATTGAATGGGCGGGCGTACGCGCACCTTTCTTCGTTGCATGCGAACAAGGACACGGCGAGAATCTCGCATGTGTGCGACGTCGACAGCAACATCCTCGACAAGTTCGCGACGGCTGCGCAACGGGAACTTGGCTATGCCCCGGCTAAGGATAAGGATTTTCGCAAGATTCTCGCAATGAAAGAAGTGGACGCAATCACGATTGCGACCCCCGACCACTGGCATACTCCGATGGCGATTGCGGGGCTGCAGGCGGGCAAGCATGTGTATGTGGAAAAGCCATGCAGTCACAATCCGGGTGAAGGCGTGATGCTGGTGGCGGCCCAGAAGAAGTACGGCAAGCTAGTGCAGATGGGAACGCAGCAGCGCTCCTCTCCGCACACCATTGAGATCGTCGACAAGATTCACAACGGGCTCATCGGCCGGGCTTATTTTGCGAAGGCGTGGTACAGCAATGTGCGGAAATCGATTGGTGTGGGCAAGGTCGCGCCGGTGCCGGCGGCTCTGGATTGGGATCTATGGCAGGGGCCGGCGCCACGCCAACCCTACAAGGACAATGTGCAGCCTTACAACTGGCATTGGTTCCGGATTTATGGCACGGGTGAGACGCTGAACAACGGGACTCATGAGGTGGATGTTTGCCGCTGGGCGCTTGGCGTCGATCTGCCGGAACGGGTTACGGCTTCCGGAGGGCGGTATCAATTTAAAGACGACTGGCAGTTCTATGACACGCTGATCACGAGCTTTACCTATGCGGACAAGATGATTGCGTGGGAGGGCAAGTCCTGCGAAGGAATGAAGTACTATAACCGCGATCGGGGCTCAACCATCATGGGGACCAACGGCAGCGTGCTGGTCGATCGCGACGGGTATGAGATTTATGACCTGAAGGGAAAGATGACGAGCGAGTTCAAGACTGGAAAGGCTACTGCTTCTGCGGATACTGTTGGCCGGGATTCCATGACGGATCTACACTTCGCCAACTTTATTGCTGGAATCCAAAAGGGCGAGAAGCTGAATGCTCCCGTCTCGGTAGGAAACGTTGCCGTGACGATGCTGCAGCTTTCGAATATTGCCTGGGAAGTAAATCGGGAATTGCATCTTGACCAGAAGGACGGACGTATCCAGGGCGACCCGGAAGCGATGAAGGGCTGGGACCGTGAATATGAAAAGGGCTGGGCGCCACACCTCTAAGGAGCAATGATGAACACAATGATCTCTCGTCGTAATTTCGTTCGCGGCGGTGCGCTTGCCGCAGTTGCCAGCGTGGCCGCAAACACTCTCCCTCTTGGCGCACAAGCCCCGAAACCGGCCACGCTGGGAAAGACATTACCTTTTCAATTGGGTATGGCCACCTACACCTTCCGTGAATTCACGCGGGAACAGATGATCGGGGATTTGAAGCAGTTGAACGTCCTCTCGATTAATGCCAAAGACGTCAAAGATCATCTTCCCATGGATCCAACGGCGGAGAAGGAGGCGATCGCGGACTACACCGCTGCGGGAATTCATGTGCATGCTGCGGGAGCCATCTATTTCCGCAAGGATGAGGATGAGGATATTCGGAACATCTTCGAATATTGCAAACGGGCTGGGGTGTCGGTGATTGTCGCCGGAGATCCAACGCCTGCGACGCTTCCGCGTATCGAGAAGTTCGTGAAGGAATATAACATTCGCGTCGCGATCCACAACCATGGACCGGAAGATAAATTGTGGCAGTCGCCACTGGATATTCTGAAGCTGGTAAAGAACATGGACCCGCGCATTGGATGTTGCATCGATGTGGGTCATACGGTTCGTGCCGGTACGGACGTGGTGCAGGCCATTCATGAAGTTGGCCCGCGGCTTTTGAATATGCACATGAAAGATCTAACGAGCTTTACGGATAAGGCAAGCCAGGTCGCCGTCGGCGAGGGCAAGATGCCGATTCGAGGGATCTTCGAGGCGTTGATCCAAACGAACTATAAGGGCTTTGTCGATCTGGAATATGAGGTCCACGGAGATAATCCGATGCCGGGCGTGATTGGCAGCTTTTCCTATATGCGCGGTGTTCTGGACGGGATGGGCTATCGCACCCAGGTCGGCTAGAGTCGCTTCCAACAATAAAGAGAGGGCTCTTGATAAGAGCCCTCTCTTTATGGCGTGTGCGGTTATGGTGGTGAAATTTACTTGTGCAGGATCAGCAGGACAACGGCGTGACGTGGAACGGTCAGTTTGGTGTCATCCCTGATACGGCCCAGATCCTTTGCTGCCCAGACGTCGTGCGCCTGTGGCGAGCCTTCGACGCCGGCTTCCTTCAAGTGCAAGCTGATGCCTCTCATCTCGGAGGTTGACTCCCCGAAGTTGAAGATAGCGAGCGCTTTCGATCCATCATGCAATGGCCGCGACCAGATTTGTACGGGGCCTTCCTGGTACACGCGTTCTGCTTGCTTGCCGAGCGAATCCTGATCGATCGCGATGACCTGCGGGTTAGTCAGAATTGCTTTGGTTTCCGGGGTCATTACATTGAGGTTGTTTCCTGCCAAGAGGGGGGACGCGAGCATGGCCCAAAAGGTCATGTGCAAAATGTTTTCATCTTGGGTCAACTTGCCGTTGCCGACCTCGAGCATGTCCGGGTCGTTCCAGTGGCCGGGGCCGGCAAACTTTGCCAGACCGGCTTGCTCCTGCCCGATGAGGCTCATCTTGTCGAAGTTCGCGGAGATGTCCCCGGTGGTTCGCCAGGAGTTGGCACCGACCTGCGGGCCCCAGTCCCACACGGAATCGAAGCCGTACTGGCAGAGACTGTAGACCATGGGCCGATGGGTCTTCAGGATGGCCTGGTGCATGGTCTCGTATGCGGCGCGCATCATCTTGTTTTGAGCCGCCAGGTCATTCGGAGCTTCTGCCTGCATGTTTTTTCGGTAGCTGCAGAGATCGTACTTCAGATAGTCAACGCCCCAATCGGCATAGGTTTGTGCGTCCTGCTGTTCATGTCCGAAGCTACCCTCGAAGTGCGCACAAGTTTGCGGCCCGGGCGAGGAGTAGATGCCGAGCTTCAGTCCCTTGGAATGTACGTACTCTGAAAGAGCCTTCATGTCGGGAAATTTGCTGTTGCTTTGAATGTTTCCCTTGGCGTCGCGCTCTCCCTGCCAGGCGTCGTCGATGTTGACATAGACATATCCGGCATCGCGCATGCCTGTTGAAACCAAGAGGTCAGCTGTATCGCGGATGTCCTTGTCGGTCACATCCCGATGGAAGAAGTTCCAGCTATTCCAGCCCATGGGCGGGGTAGCGGCTACGGTTTGTGCCGGGGCCATTGCAGGTGCGATCAGAGCCAGGCAAAACAAACCACCAAGTAATTTTGATATGTGCTTCATATAGCCCTCCAGAGAATTTGATTCGGTGAATTTATAGCAGCTTAGTGGAGTTATTGCGCCCATCCGTTGACCTGCATCCAGGTATGGAGCAGAGGTGGCCACTGGGTGAGTGAAGGGCTGGTGCCGCCGAGGCCAGATCCATGCGAGCCGTGCTCGAAGATGTGCATTTCTACTGGCACCTTCTCGCGGGAGAGCGCTTCGAAGAACATGATGCTGTTCATGACCGGTACCGTCTTGTCGTCGGTGGTGGTGTAGAGAAAGGTTGGCGGGGTCTGGGGGGTGACGTTCAGTTCGGCGGACATGGAATCTACCAGCGCCGGACTGGGGTCGGTACCGAGAAGGCCATGAACGGAACCAACATGTGCGTATGGGGCCTTCATGGTAATGACCGGGTAGGCAAGAATCATAAAATCAGGGCGGCTGCTCTGCTGTTCGATGGGGTCGGCCGATGCAGGATTGCCAGCGTCAAACTTCGTGCCCGCAGTTGCGGCGAGATGACCGCCGGCGGAGAAACCCCAGATGCCGAGATGGTTCGAAGCAATGCCAAACGAAGCTGCCTGTGAACGAACCGTGCGGAGGGCACGCTGGGCGTCGCCAATCTCAATGGGGTTGTGATATTTGGGGCCGAGGCGATACTTGAGCACGAAGGCGGCTATCCCGTGCTGATTGAGCCACTCAGCGATGTCAGAGCCCTCCTTCGTCATGGAGAGATGCAGATAGCCGCCGCCTGGAGCGACGACGACGCCCGTCTGCGTTGGGTTTGAGGCAGGGAGGTAGATGGTGAGGGTGGGCTGGTCTTCGGGCGCGCCGCCGAATGCTCCTGGTGCGCCGTTGGGCCATAGGGGAACGGTATTTGCTGTGGTGGCAGGGCTAGCTGGCGCTGGGGTTTGCGCGGGGGATAGGGCGGGCATGCACATCAGCATCGCTAGAGGAAGAATGGCG
>JBDTDX010000065.1:0-4384 GCA_039922815.1 Granulicella sp. | reverse complement strand
AGCGCCGTTCGCTGCGTCTTTGTTAGAGAAGACACACCGGTTTGCGTAAGCTGCGAAGCCGACATCACTTGGTTCATATGGAAAACGATAGTGCTTTGCGCAAGTGACATGGAGATGGCACCCACGACAAAAGCAAGAAGCAAACAACACCAAATTTTCACTCGCGGTCTCCCTCTAAGAGTTTTTCTTAGCCCATGTTTTCTGCCGGCACTCGCATAGTTAAGTCGATCTCTAATCACAAGCTCGTTGCTTCGGAGTTCTAAATTCAATCGATCAGAAACTGGTGTCTACGTGTGTTCTTCCAATCTTGAACCCCGTTTCGAGCGCTAGAGCCTCGGTCGCAAATACGTTAGCTTGAGGTGCGATGTGATCGACCTTTGCTTTGCCGTGATTGTCGTCTTCGCTTACATATACTTCGATTGAGTAACCCAGCCCATTGCGGAGGGGGCTCAATCGGACCTCAATTTCTCTATTACGGTAATGATGGCTGAACATCATATCCTCCTAAGTGGTGACGGCTCCCTTGCTGGCGCTGCCTACGGTGCTGGCGTACTTGGCGAAGACGCCGCGTTTGAAGCGGGGTTCGGGGGCTTTGAAGTCTTTGAGGCGCTTGGCGATCTCTTCGTCGGAGACGTTGAGGGTTAGCTTGCGGTTGGGGATGTCGATGGTGATGGTGTCGCCTTCGTGGACGGCGGCGATGGGGCCACCGAGGAAGGCTTCGGGGGCGACGTGGCCAGCCATGAGGCCGCGGGTGGCTCCGGAGAAGCGGCCGTCGGTGAGGAGGGCAACGGTGTCGCTTAGTTCTGGAATGCCCTTGATGGCGGCGGTGACGGCGAGCATCTCGCGCATGCCGGGGCCGCCGCGTGGCCCTTCGTAGCGGATGACGAGGACGTCGTTGGGGTTGATCTTGCCAGCTTCAACGTCGGCCTGACAGTCCTCTTCGTTGTCGTAGACGCGCGCAGTGCCGGTGTGGAGGATGCGCTCGTGACCGGCGACCTTGATGACGCAGCCTTCGGGGGCGAGATTGCCCTTGAGGATGACGAGGCCGCCCGTGGGCTTGAGGGCGTTGTCCCAGGTGTGGATGACGGGCTGGCCGGGAGTTTCGACGGCGAGCGCGGCCTCTTCGGCGAGGGTGTTGCCGGTGACGGTGATGCTGTCGCCGTTGATCAGCCCCTTCTCGAGGAGTCGCTTGACGAGGACGCGGGAGCCGCCTGCTTTCTGATAGTCCGTAGCCGCGTACTTGCCGCCGGGGGAGAGGTCGCAGATGAAGGGCGTGTGCTCGGAGATGCGATCGAAGTCTTCCATGGTGATCGGGATATTGAACTCATGCGCGATGGCGATGAGGTGGAGAACCGCGTTCGTCGAACCACCCGATGCGCAGACGGCGGCGATGGCGTTGTCGATCGCCTGGCGGTTGATGATCTTGCTGGGGGTAAGGCCCTTGCGGGCTAGGTCCATGACGAGGCGGCCAGCCTGACGCGAGGCCTCGTGCTTCTCTGGCGACATGGCGGGGACACCGGTGATCTGCATGGGCGAGATGCCGAGGAACTCGCCGGCCATGGCCATGGTGTTGGCGGTGAACTGGCCGCCGCAGGCTCCGGGGCCGGGGCAGGCGGAGGCTTCGAGGGCTTCGAGTTGGTCGTCGTTGATCTTGCCTGCCGCGTGTGCGCCCATGCCTTCGAAGACGGAGAGGATGGTGATCTCTTTCGAAGATCCGTCAGGCTGTTTGAGATGGCCGGGGGCGATGCTGCCGCCGTAGAGCATGAGGCCGGGGATGTCGAGGCGGGCGAGCGCCATGATGGCGGCGGGCATGTTCTTGTCGCAGCCTGCGATGCAGACGATGCCGTCGAAGGAGTTGCCGCGGGCGACGAGTTCGATGGAGTCGGCGATGACCTCGCGCGAGACGAGGGAGGCCTTCATGCCCTGCGTGCCCATGGTGATGCCGTCGTGGATGGTGACGGTATTGAACTCCATCGGGGTGCCACCGGCTTCGCGGATGCCCTGCTTGACGGCTGCGGCGACATCTCTCAAATGGAAGTTACAAGGGCCGATCTCCGTCCAGGTGTTGGCGATGCCGATGATGGGCTTATGCAGGTCTTCTTTGGTGAAGCCGACCGAGCGGAAGTAGGAGCGGGCTGCGGCGCGGGACGGACCTTCGGTGAGGACGGCGGAGTTCTTTTTTGCTGGATCGAGTTCGTTGCTCATGAGCTTCTTTCTGTGCGTGTATTGAGGAATCTCTTTAGAGTTATCTTTCGGTGTGTTGACATGGGATTGGGTAAGACTTTCCTGCGGTTTTCTCTGCTTCCAGCCTGACAGTTTTAAAGCCAAGCCCACATAAGGTCTCCCGTTGTTCTATGAAAAAATCGAGCAGATAAGCATCCCGGTTGTGCTCTGAAGAGAACGACACTGATTGCATCGTCAGCTCGTTTGATAAATGTCCTATGTGCATCGTCATATCCGAGCCTTGTTTAGACAGAATGACGCTTTGAGTGTAGGCAAATTCGATTTGCCTATCTAGCTCTTGCTGTCGTCTGCCTGTCGGATCCGCTTGCTTTTCCATCTGCGATTGCCAATTGTCATTTGAATCAAAAACAAGTACAGGTGTTCTATCCTTAGAGAAAATCGCTCCGACGTCCTTTCTAGGATTGTTGTCGATTCCCCATTGGTAGAATGCCGAGTCATGTTCCCCTGTTCCGCATATTCCTGGACCTTTAGTTTCAAAAACCTCATTGGCGCAGCGCCTTCCGCGAAATACCACGAGCATCCCTGATTGGTAACTTCCACTTCCCCACTGCTTCGATGTGGGTACGTTGATGCCGAGATCACTAAACTTGTCAGAGCGAATTTTGTTTCTGAAATACCAAAGCAGGCTTTTAAGTTGGCTATCGCTTGTATTTTCGGCGACGACCATGCTCACAGGGATATCCTCTTTTTGACGAAAGACCTTAAAAAGGGGCGGTCTATTTGTCGTGCTGGTTTCGACAGCTCTAAGCCCTATAGACTTCTGGGGGATAGCTGTTATTGGAGGTGGGGCACTTGATTTACTGGTGGAAGAGCCCGCAAATATCAAAGCAAAAATACCAACAAAGCCGCCGATGGTTAGTACCATTGCAATTTTGAAGCCATCGCTCATACGGCTAATTCCTCTTAGTGCTTGTTTATGCTCTTGGTTTGAACCAGAAGTCGGCGTCGTGTTTGGATTCGAAGGCGTCGAGTTCGGATTCATGGCGCAGGGTGAGGCCGATATCGTCGAGGCCGTTCAGCAGGCAGTACTTGCGGAAGGGATCGATCTCGAAGGTCGCGCTGAAGCCTTCGTCGGCGGTGACGGTCTGGGCTTCGAGGTCGATGGTGATCTTGTGCGCGGGGTTCTTCGTGCTGCGATGGGTGAGCAGGTTGACGTCGTTCTCGGAGAGGCGGACGAGGACCATGCCGTTCTTGCCGGCATTCGAGAAGAAGATGTCGGCGAAGCTGGGGGCGATGACGGCGAGGAAGCCGTAGTCGGTGAGCGCCCAGGCGGCGTGCTCGCGGGAACTGCCGCAGCCGAAGTTCTTGCCGGCGATGAGGATCTTCGCACCCTGATACGCGGGCTTGTTGAGGACGAAGTCGGGACGCGGTGGGACGGAGTCGGGCACGTCGAGATCGTAGCGCCAGTCGTAGAAGAGGAACTCGCCGTAGCCGGTGCGCTCGATGCGCTTGAGGAATTGCTTGGGGATGATCTGGTCGGTGTCGATGTTCGAGGTGTCCATCGGGATAGCGATGCTGGTGAGTTTATTGATCGCGATCATTATTTTGCCTCCTGCGATTTGAATTCCCAGTTGCGGATGTCGGTGAAGTGGCCGGTGATGGCTGCGGCTGCGGCCATCTGGGGGCTGACGAGGTGGGTGCGACCGCCGCGGCCCTGGCGGCCTTCGAAGTTGCGGTTGCTGGTGGAGGCGCAGCGCTCTCCCGGAGCCAAGATATCCGGATTCATAGCAAGGCACATGCTGCAGCCGGGCTCGCGCCAGTCGAAGCCAGCGGTCTTGAAGATAATGTCGAGGCCTTCTTCTTCGGCCTGGGCCTTGACCGCTTGCGAGCCGGGGACGACCATCGCGCGGACGGTGGTTGCGACGTGGTAGCCGCTGATGACGGAGGCTGCGGCGCGGAGGTCTTCGATGCGGCCGTTGGTGCAGGAGCCGAGGAAGACACGGTCGATGTTGATCTGCTCGATGGGCGTGCCTGCCTTGAGGTCCATGTATTCGAGGGCGCGCTCGAAGTTGTTGCGGTCGGCCTCGCTGGCGTTGGGGTCGGGCATGGGAACGGTGGACTTGACGCCGGTGACCATGCCGGGCGAGGTTCCCCAGGAGACGGTGGGGGTGATGTCGGCGGCCTGGATGGTGAGCTCGCG
>JBDTDX010000064.1:0-7312 GCA_039922815.1 Granulicella sp. | reverse complement strand
GTTGCCTTGTTCTAGCGAGGCGGTACTGGCTTTCCAGCAATCTTGTCGCCGAGATTCTTAGTACCGTTGACCGTCTTGTGGTAGCCGGTTTCGGTACCTTCCTTGGTTTTGTCGTAGCCCTTTTCCGTTCCGTTGGCGGTCTTGTGATAGACCTTTTTGGTGGTGTGTTTGGTCGAGTGATACGCCTTTTTTGTGCCAGTCTTGACGCCATGTCCTGCGTCTACGGCCGCATCCTTGGACTCATGCCCAGCGCTCTTCATGTCTTGCTTGGCGCCGTCCTGAGCGGATGAAGACATGGAAAGGGTCAAAGTTGCTGCCAAAACGAAGCTGCCGATGTGACGAAGGTGCATGGAGTCTCCTGTAGTATCCGTAGCTAAGATAGCAGGTATTTCTTTGGCCGATTCAGAATTTGTAGCTCGCGTTGTCGGCATTTCTCGCTGCGGCAAAGTGGTCGGTGACGCACTTGTAGTTGCGTCGCGTTCATACGAGTGGGTTAGTCTGAATGCCTGACATGAGCACGAGAAAACGAAGCTCCGCAAAATCCGCCAAGACAGAGAAGCCTCATGCGGCTGAAGTTCAAAACCTGTTCCTCAGCAGGGATGAGTCTTGGCTGAAATTTAATCAACGTGTCCTCGAAGAGGCGCAGGACACTTCAAATCCATTGCTGGAGCGGGTCAAATTTCTAGCGATCACGGCAAGCAATCTTGATGAGTTCATCGAGATTCGCGTGGCCGGTATTCTGCAACGGATCGAGGATGGGGACAACCAGCCTCATGCGCCTGATGAGGGCGGTCTGACGCCGCAGCAGCGTCTGGATACACTTAGCGCGTCGATTGAGACCTTCGTCCGCGAGCAGTACCTTTGCTGGAACCAGCAGCTGCTCCCGGCACTGGAAGCCCAACGAATTCGATTTTTGCGATGGAACGACCTGAGCACCGAGGCACGCCAGTATGCCCTCGAGTTCTATCGTAACGAGATTGACCCGTTGCTGACACCGGTCACAATCGACCCCTCCCACCCGTTTCCGCGCGTGCTGAATAAGGCGCTATGCATTGCCCTGCTGCTCCGCTACAAACGCAAAGGCGCGGCACGGGAGCGGCCTGGAATTGTGTTGGGAGTGGTTACGGTGCCGCGTTCCCTGCCTCGCCTCGTCTCGCTGCCATCTGCCGAAGGTGTTGCGGATTTCATCCTGTTGCACGAGTTGATCGAGGCGCAGGTGGAACTCATGTTCCGCGGCTACGAAGTGTTATCGCGATCAGCCTTCCGGGTAACGCGCAACAGCAACCTGTACATGGAGGAAGAAGAGTCGCGCTCAGTGCTCGAAAGCGTACGCGCTGAGTTACATAATCGGCGCAAGGGCGATGCGGTGCGGCTGGAGATAGAGGGTTCTGCAAACGAGGAGATCATCGAACGCTTACGCGTGAACTTCGAGTTGGAGCCGTGGCAGGTCTTTCGCACAGATGGACCGGTAAACCTGTCACGGATGATGAATCTAACCTCTGACGTGAAGCGTGCCGACCTGAAGTATCCGGAGTTCAAGCCCCATCACTACAAGGTACAGGCGAAGTCGCAGGACCTCTTCGAAGACCTGCGCAACAACGACGTGATGCTGCATCATCCCTTCGACAGCTACGAAACTGTAGAGGAATTTATTGAGGCTGGGGCCATCGATCCGGCAGTCATCTCGATGAAGCAAACGCTCTACCGGACGAGTAAAGACTCTTCCATCTTCCGTGCTCTGATTGAAGCCGGCCAGAGTAAAGACGTGACCGTTGTCGTTGAACTCATGGCACGGTTTGACGAGGACTCCAATATCCGTTGGGCGCGCGAACTGGAGGATGCAGGCGTGGGTGTATACCACGGCATCTTCGGCTTCAAGACGCACTGCAAGCTCGCACTGCTGGTGCGGCGTGATCCGGACAGCGTCGTGCGACGATATGCCCACCTGGGCACGGGCAACTATAACCCGATAACAGCGCGTTTCTACACGGACATCAGCCTGTTGACTGCACGCCCCGAGATGACCACGGCTGTGCAGTCGGTCTTCGACTATCTCACGGCGGAGTCCGAATCAGAGACCTATGAGCCGCTACTTGTCGCGCCATTGACGATGGTGGAAAGTTTTATGCGGCTCATCGAGCGCGAGACAGAACATGCGCGGGCGGGACGCCCCTCGGGAATCGTCGCAAAGATGAACGGCCTGCTCGAACGTCAGGTGATCGAAGGCCTGTATGCCGCGTCGCAGGCGGGAGTCGAGATTGACCTGATTGTGCGTGGCATGTGCTCGCTGCGGCCCGGGGTAAAGGGGTTGAGTGAACGAATCCGCGTGCGATCAATCGTGGGACGTTACCTCGAACATAGCCGCATCTTCAGCTTTGTGAACGGTCGAAACCCTGAAATCTACTGCGGCAGCGCAGACTGGATGGCGCGTAACCTGCATGAGCGTTGCGAGGTCGTCTTTCCGGTGAAGGATGAGATGCTTGCCAAACGCCTGCGCGAGGAGATTCTCGGCTCCTACCTGAAGGACAACGTAA
The DNA here is from genome assembly GCA_039922815.1 of Granulicella sp. Classification (GTDB taxonomy): domain Bacteria; phylum Acidobacteriota; class Terriglobia; order Terriglobales; family Acidobacteriaceae; genus Edaphobacter. The sequence continues at coordinate 4,778 of JBDTDX010000064.1, read as the reverse complement.
AAGCTCGCCTGCTGCAATCGAGCGGAGAATATATACGTGCGCCGCACACAGGCAAAGCGTTCAACGTGCAGGAGTACTTTATGTCGCTGGCACAGGGAACCACCGAGGTGGGCGGAAATACACCCAGCGTGAAGAAGGCGGCCGTCTAGAGCAAAGTCGCAGTTGGTGTAGAGTCGGGCCTGTCCTTTGTTTGTCATTCCCGAAGGGAATCTGCGGTTGCCTTACTCCACACCAACAGCAAATCTGCTCTAGTTAGTCCACAAAACGAAAGGCCATACCTAAGCAGCTTGCCTTTCGCTACAACTCCAAAATTACTTACTCGAAGTTCCAACGGCACTGATGAGAACCGTGTAGGTATGAAGTGTCGTCGAACCTGCTTGAGGAACCTGCACTGTAATCGTAGCGCTGTGCCTCATCGTTGCGCCAGTAGCGGATGGGACAACCGTTGCAGGAACCGTACTACTGCTCGAACCGCATCCACTAGCTCCGATTGCCGTCACCGAAAGGATCGCGGCGAGCAGAGCTCCCCAGCGACGTCGGCGCGGAACAGTTAGTAGAAGAAGGCCTGCGAGGAACGATCCGGAGCCAACGGCATACCAGGGAGTATGCGACGAGTGCGGGCTATGCGCCAGCCCAGTCTGTAACTGGCCATTCTTCAGAGCGCCTTGAGAAGGTTGAATTGCGTACTGTATCGTAACGCTGGTTGTGCCTGATCCAACGTTCAACGTAGCAGGAGTTACCGAAAATTGATCCTGACCAGAGATGCCGCCAAACGATGAAAACGCCACAGTCCCAACGAAACCATTTTTAGGAGTGACCGTGAAGGTAATGGGAGTAGAGGTGACACCACCAGCCACGCTAATTGTCGAGATCGATGGCGTCAGCGTGAAGTCGGGCGCGGTCGCCGAGACAACATCAATATTCATGCTACCGAGCGAGGTGGCGTAGGTCGTATCACCCAGGTAGGACGCGCTGACCGTATGGGTACCCGAGCTAAGGCTAGTGGTACTGAGGCTATAGCTCGCAGCGCCTCCAGAAGAAAGAGCCACTGCTGTACCATTCGCTGCACCATCCACGACGATCTGCACCTTACCCGTGGGCGTGGCACCTGCTGCGCCAGAGGCCACCTGGACAGATAACGCAACCGTCCCACCAGCGGTAACGGGAAGCGTAGTCGTCGTGGTAATCGTGGTGGTCGCAGCAAGTAGGGCTCCTGTAGTTGGGGGTGCTCCAGGTGTCCAGTTGTGAGCGAGAACAGAAGCATCGACGCTGCCTAGGCCTGTAGCCTGATCGTAGCCTGGACCAGCACTAAAACCAATCTGTCCGCCATTCGGACAGTTGGGGGTATTCGCTGTGCAAGGACTGTTGTTATTACCCGTCATCACGTCATGAAAGATGCTGTTGTAGTTTGCACCCCCTGCCAGCGCGTAGAGCGTCGGGTTAATATTGCCAAGTCTGCCCCCACCAAGTTGTTGCTCAATGAGCGCAAGGATACCCGCGAACGATGGTGTAGCTGCAGATGTTCCGCCGAAGACATTGAAACTGCCTGAGGTCTGAAAGTAGGTGCCATTGGTGCAGGAACCGAAAGCGCAGACGAGATATCCATCGTGGCTGGCTGCAGCACTCAGAGAGACATCCGGAACGTCGCGGACGAAATCATTGGGAACACCGGGGCCCGTCTGCCATGTAGGCTTGGCAAAGACGATACTCGCACCGCCACCGCCAGCTCCGAAGGCCGGCGTGGAACTTGCGAGATCAATTGTAGTTTCATTCCAGACTGCTTCGGGAATGTAGCCTTTGGCTGATCCTCCAAAAGTGCCATTCGTAGTATTCCAGTAGGTTCCCGAACCCTCGTTGAACATGGTTCCCCCAACACCAGTTACATAGGGAGAGCTGGCTGGAAAATCTACCGCAAGTCCCTGAGTTGCGGACGTTTCTCCGGAGTCGCAGTCTGTCGCTCCATCGTCACCAGACGGGCCAAAGATTGTGATGCCCTGTACATTCGCCTGCCGAAAAGTTGCGTTGAGGCTGGCTATCTCGTTAGCGGCATAGGCGCTTTCACAGTTGCCATAACTGACAGTCATAATCGGCGCGATGTTGTTGTCAATCGCCTGAACGAGAGAGGTACCGATGACATCGGTTGAGTTGACGAAGATGATGTTGGCCGCAGGAGCGACCGCTCCAGACCACTCGACATCAAGAAGAGATTCATCGACATCGTTGCAGCTGTCGGGAGGGGTCTTACTAACGCATGCAGTAGCAGTCGGCCCCAAGGGGTCGGTTCCGTAGAGCTTAATGGTCGGAGGATTTACGGCAAGACCAGACGCCGCGCGGAAGGCTGCCACGTCCGCAATCGCATCAGCGTTCAGATCAACCTGGCCCATGACCGCAATCGTGATTCCTGCGCCATTGATGGCATTGCTGATGAGAGGAGCCGTGTTGTAAATCGTATAGAAGTCACCCGGCGCGATGAAATGCGCTACACCGTTTGTCGTCGTGACCGTATTGTCAGGATGAACTGCATTTGCCGGTTGGCGTCGAACCTGAACGCGGGGCTTGGCACGAAAATTGTTCAGGCCAGAAATGTTGCTGACCACACCTGCGATCGCAATGGGAAGGGTCGGCTCGGTAAGGTTTGCCATGTGCCGCTCGCCGTCGAGCGAGAGATTGTGGATGGTTGTCCTAAACGCCTGCTGGGCCTGCCCCACGGTGCCGCTGAATGTGATGAACGTAGAACTCTTTGCAGTGCTAGTAACAGTGAAACCCTGCGCCGTAAGCCATGACGAAACCTTCTCAAGATCCGCAGCGCTGAGGCCGAACTGCGTCCCGAACTGCTGCGGCGTGAGCCATTGATGATAGCGGGGCGAAGCCGGGTTCTGCTGATCGATAAGAAGTTGGCTGAGGGCCGCTTGCTGGGCATCCGTCATGCTGAACCGCATCGACATGTTTTGCAGCGGCAGCGAGGAGGGAGCGGCGCCAAGATCGGCTGACCGCACTGCCCGTGGTGCAACCGTGTGGACGAGAGCGGCACGGCTGTTCTCCCGCACGTTGCCGGCAATACGGTTCTGGACGGCGGCCAGACTTGAGGCGCTAAAACCGGCAATCATGACGGCGAGAGCAAGAAGAGAACGATAGATCGGGCTGCGCATGAGATGATCCTGTGCTGCAAAAATGTACTCGTTACCTGCAAACACCGGGCATCTTCCGATTGCGAGAAACGGCAGACGCAGTGCTTTGATCTACGGTTGTATAACTTAGACCGCGTCTGTGGAGGAAAGTTGCGTGAGTTCTTTGGCTTGTCGTTCCAAAGCGGGAGATTAGCGCTTTCTCACAATGCAAATCTGCCGGCTTGGAGGACGTGCGCGGCGACCTGCCGGCGCAGACCGATCGTATCGGCGGTATCGTGTTTCGATAGTCTTCGAAGGATCGTGAGCTGCGTGCGTAGCATATCGCCCTCGGCAACAGCGGCGATGACGCGCCGGGCGGCAAGCTCAATCCTTTCAAACGCAGTGGCGGTATAAATGCGCGCCAAGGCCACGGGAATCTCGGCCGTACCCTTCCCGGCAGCTATCTTTGCGGCGCGAAGGATCGCGGATTCGATCGCAAAGACCTCCATAATCATGTCGGCGAGGGACCCCATGACCTCCTGCTCCTCGGCGAGCTTGGCCATATATTTCTGCGAAGCGGCTCCAGCGGCGAAGAGCGCAAGCTTCTTCGCTGCGGCGAGCAGGGTGAACTCTTCCGCCAGCGGACCATCGCGATCTTCCTTCGGCACTGGGCCGGCCATCACCTCGTCCATCAGTTGCTTGATCGCAGGAAGGAGCGCGAGCTTGCCGGATGCGGCAGATTTCATCATCCAGCCGGTGATGATGAGGCGATTGATCTCATTCGTACCCTCGAAGATCCGATTGATGCGAGAGTCGCGATAAGCGCGCTCGGCGGGATACTCTTCGACATAGCCGTAGCCGCCAAAGATCTGGACCGTCTCATCAACGACCTTGTCGAGCATTTCGCTGGCCCAGACTTTGACGATAGAACACTCGACCGCGTAGTCCTCAAGCGCGCGCTGGATGGCGGGAGTGTCGTTCTTGTCGACGGTGGCGAGCGCTGCATCGATCAGGCCGACGGTCCGGTAGCAGAGAGCCTCGCCCGCAAAGACACCAACGGCCATGTCGGCGAGCTTCTCCTGAATCAGGCCAAACTCCGCGATCGGCTTGCCGAACGCCTTGCGCTCCTTCGCATAGCGAATAGCCGTGCCAAGGCTCATCCTCGCCGCGCCGACAGCAGCGATCCCGAGCTTGTAGCGGCCTATATTCAAAATATTGAAAGCAATGTGGTGGCCTTTGCCGACCTCACCAAGCAGGTTGGCAGCGGGTATCTTGCAATCGGCCAGAATGAGCGGACACGTAGAGCTGCCGCGGATACCAAGCTTGTGCTCCTCCTTGCCAACCGTAAATCCGGGCGTGCTGCGCTCGATGAGGAAGGCAGTGAGCTTTTCCGTGCCAGCGTCCTTCCCTTCCTTCACCGCACACTTTGCGAAGACGGTAAAAAGATCGGCGAAGCCAGCATTCGAGATCCACATCTTCTCGCCGTTGAGCGTGTAGCTCTGGCCGTCGTCGGAGAGCACCGCACGCGTGCGAGCATTCAGCGCGTCCGAGCCCGAGGTTGATTCCGAAAGGGCATAGGCTCCGATAAAGGTGCCGTCGGCGAGCTTCGGCAAGTACTTCTGCTTCTGCTCCGGCGTTCCGTACCAGACGATAGGCAGCGTGCCGATGCCG
>JBDTDX010000063.1:0-6326 GCA_039922815.1 Granulicella sp. | reverse complement strand
TCGGGCTCACCTCGGACCACTTCTCCAACCCGACCTTCTGATCCTGTAGCGCGTGGGTCAGTTCATGCGCCAGCACCGGCTTCTGCTCCTCTGGCTGAATCCAGTCCAGCAGGTTCACCGTCTTCGTCTTGTTGTCGTAGTAGCCCGCAATCTGCTCGGTCAGCAACGTCACCAGAAACTTCTTCAGATGAAAGTCCCTGTCCAGCAGTCCAAACTTTTTCAGCACGATCTCCGATCGCTCCAGCCGTTTCGTCCCCTCGTCTTCATTAAACTTCTCAGTCAGGTATTTGTTCACCTGCTCGCGGGAGATCATCGTCCGCTTCACCGGATGCAGAATCGGCAGCTTCGTATCCGCGCTCACGAACGACAGAATCTCGTCCACCGACCGGAACAATTCCTTCGCCTGGTCCTTGGTGATGCGCGTCTCCGGCTTCGTCGTCGCGGGCGCGCTTTGCTGCCCCCAACTCACCGGGACCGCAACCAGCAACGTCGCCGCCAGCAATGCTTTCACTCCGCTCTTCAACCCCAGCCCAGTCAGCACTCAACCCCTCGCACGCACCGCTATAATCAAGTGTACGCAGAGTTTCACGCGCCGTCCGCCATGAGCCTGAGCCCCCAAACCGATCTCGACGCCGCCACGCAGCCTTTAGAAGCAGGTTCCGCTGCCGCCCAGCTTCACGCCCTGCTCCACACCGCAGGCGTCGCAGCTCTCGACGATCTCGGCTGGCTCCGCATCACCGGCGAGGACCGTGTCCGCTGGCTCAACGGCATGGTCACCAACTCCATTCAGGATCTCAAGCCCGGCGAAGGCAACTTCAACTTCATCCTCAGCGCACAGGGCCGCATTCAAGGCACCGCCACCGCCTTCGCCCTCGAAGATTCCATCCTCCTCCAGACCGATCGCACCCAGCTTTCCAGCCTCACCACCACCCTCGACCGCTTCATCATCATGGACGATGTCGAACTCACCTCTATCGAGGACTTATCTGGCATTCTCGTCGCAGGCCCGCAGGCTCTCTCAATCGTCATGGCGCTCGGCACCGCCGATCATCAGGCAGCCCCGTGTTCCCCAGCCACACAAGCGCCACCACCACAAGCCATTAATCTAAAGCAGACTCTCTACGCTGGTGCTCCTGTCTCACTGATCCAGGCCTTTAGTCCCCTCATCCCCCGTTTTGAGATATGGTCCGACGCATTCACCATCGAATCACTACGCACCGCCCTCACCGAAGCAGGCGCAATCTCCATCGCCCCCGAGCCCTTGGAATGGCTCCGCATCCTCGAAGGCACCCCGCGCTACGGCACCGACATCCGCGATAAAGAACTCCCGCAGGAGACCGCTCAAACTCGCGCCCTCCACTTTGCCAAAGGCTGCTACCTCGGTCAGGAGATCGTCGAACGCATCCGCTCCCGTGGCGCCGTCCATCGCACCTTCGCCGCTTTCCATCTCGAAGGCCCCCTGCCCGCACCCGGCACCCCGATCGAAGCAGACGACAAATCCGTCGGCGAACTCACCAGCACCGCCGCGATTCCCTTCACCTCAGGCACCGTGCAGATCGGCCTCGGTTACATCCGCCGCGAAGCCCTCGATCGTGCCGCCGCCCTTACGGCCGCTGACGCAAAGGTCGTCCCCATCTCCTTGCCCGTTCGCGAGCCCTGAAACTCCTCCTGTCCCTAGCGCATCTGAACTTCTGAGAAAGAGTGACCATGTCCGAACAAAATAAGCCCTTCGTCGTCACCGACCGCCGCAAGTTCACCCTCGAAGGCGAGCCCCGCCCCGACGCCGACCCCTCCCCCGAGCGCGAGCCTCGCGACACCACCCCCATCCCGCCCCCAGAGACCTCTCACGCTGCTGCTGATGTAGATGCGACGCCGAGCGTCAACCCTCCGGCAACCGATCAGGCAACCGATCCGGACCCCGAAGCGGACCCTGACCTGCCGCCCGCGCTCACCGACGAGCAGATCGCTGAGGCCAAGTTCGCCTATGACCAGACCGCCGAACGCCTCGATCTTGCCATCCGCGCCGCGAATCCCGGCATGGACCACATGCCCGAGATGACCTTCGATCGCCTCGTGCAATCGATCTATATGACCGCCATCATGCAGCTCGGCGGCTCCACCCCTGAAGGCGAGCAGCCCCGCGTCGATCTCATGGGCGCGCGCCAGAGTGTCGACATGCTCGGTGTCCTTGCCGACAAGAGTCTGGGCAACCTCACGCACATTGAAAAGCTCCTCCTCGACAACGCCCTCTTCGAACTGCGCATGGCCTTCCTTGAAGTCACCCAGGCCCTCTCCCGCTCCGCAGCCGCCAAAGCACCCGGAGCGCCCGGTCGCCCCGCCCCCGGTGGCCCCAGCATCGTCCGTTAGTTCATAGGGGCAGGCCACTGTTTTGAAAGGGCGCGGCTTCAGCCGCGTCGTCACACAAACCAACATGCGGGGCTTTAGCCCCTGAGGGAACGCTCAAGGAGACCTACCCGGAACGATGGACGCAACCCTCACCTTCCTCGGCACCGGCACCTCAATGGGCGTACCCACCCTCGGCTGCACCTGCGCCGTCTGCACCTCGGCGGTTTCGCCAGACGGAGATCCCCACAACCGCCGCACGCGCCCCTCCGTCCGCATCGAGTGGCAGGGCCACACCGTCCTCATCGACACCGGCCCCGACTTCCACGCCCAGGCCATCCGTGAAGGCATCCGCCGCCTCGACGCCGTCTTCTACACCCACGGCCACGCCGACCACGTCCTCGGCATGGATGACCTCCGTCCCCTCACCTTCCTCAACAAGGCCGACCTCCCCGTCTACGCCGACGACGAAACCGCCGACGGCCTCGAGCGCGTCTTCAATTACAACTTCGACCCCGAGCGACGCCATAAGACCAGCGCCCGCGTCCAGATCCATAGATTGAAAAGCACCACGGGCGCTCTTGTGTACGATCCCATCCACCTCTTCGGAGCCACCTTTCAACCCATCCCTCTGATTCACGGCCGCCAGCGCACCACCGGCTATCGCTTCGGCTCCGCCGCCTATCTCACCGATATGAGCGACCTTCCCGACGAGTCCATTCCGCTCCTCCAGAACCTCGACATCCTCATCCTCGACGCCCTACGAATCACCCCGCACTTCAGCCACTCGCACCTCGAAAAATCCATCGGCTTCGTCGAACTCCTCAAGCCCAAACGCGCCTTCTTCACCCACATGGGCCACGACCTCGACCACGAAGCCACCAACGCGGCTCTCCCATTCCATATCCGCCTCGCCTACGACGGCCTCCAACTCAACTTCGAGATCGCCCCCGCAACGGAATATCTCCAGATCAAATGAACATCTACCACCACCTCAACGAACTCCCCGACACTCCCGTCATCGCCACCATCGGCAACTTCGACGGCGTACATCGCGGCCATTGCTGGGTCATTGCTGAAGTCATCGCTCGCGCCCGCACCCTCGGCAGCCGCTCCCTCGCCATCACCTTCGACCCCCACCCCGCCCGCGTCCTTCGCCCCGCGGCGCCGCACACCCTCATCACCCCGCTCGTCCGCAAGCTCGAACTCCTCGCTGCCACCGGCATCGACGCCACTCTCGTCCTTCCCTTCGACCAAGTCTTCTCCCGCCTTCCCGCCCGCGACTTCGCCACCACCATCCTGCGCGATGCCGTCCACGCCACCGAGGTTCACGAGGGCGAAAACTTCCACTTCGGCTTCAACGCCGAGGCCAACATCGACAGCCTCCAATCCCTCGGCCAGGAGCTAGGCTTCGCCGTCCGCATCTTCGCTCCGCAGATTCTCCGCGGCCAGGTCGTCTCCTCCAGCCGCATCCGCCATCTCCTCACCGCTGGCGACGTCGGCCACGCCCGCGCTCTCCTCGGTCGCCCCTTCTCCATCGACAGCACCCCCGCACCCGGCCGCGGCTATGGCAGCCGCTTCACCGTCCCCACCATCAACCTCGCCCCTTACCCGGAGCTCCTCCCCGCCAACGGCGTCTACGTCACCACCCTCCGCGTAGCAGACGAAACCTTCGAGGCCGTCACCAACATCGGCAACCGCCCCACCTTCGGTGCCGATTCCTTCACCGTCGAGTCCCACCTGCTCAACTTCCATCCCGTCCAACTCGACGAGCAGACTCCCCTCCGCCTCACCTTCCTCAAGCGCCTCCGCGCCGAGCACCGCTTCCCCTCCCCCGAAGCTCTCAAGACCCAGATAGGCCTCGACGTAACCCGCGCCCGCCGCCTCTTCAACCTCTGCGGCACCCTCGCCGCACCCTTTGCGATGCATCACAAATAGAATGCGTTCGTGCGCTAATCGCCTTTGTCGCCTTTGATTCCCCTTCCATCTCTCATTTATTTGGTCATCACTGGGCCTTTTTGCGGGCAGTTCTCGTCCAACGAACTATAAGGCAAAATATTTTCATCGCGGAGAACTGCATGACGCTGAATCATCTTTCGTTCCAACGAAGCACATCCTCAAGTCTTCTCAAGATGGTCATGGTTGCTGCTTTGATCGCAATCACCGTTCCATCCCTCTCTGCTCAGCCCCAGGGTGGCCGTCCCGGTGGCCCAGGCGGCCCAGGTGGACCAGGTGGTCAGCGCCAACCGCCGCCCCCGCCCACCGCTGGTGCGCACCTTACCATCATCCCCGACGGCTCCTCGGCTACCTACTCGGTCACGGAACAGCTCGTCGGCATCAACTTCCCGAATGATGCCCAGGGCACCACACCCGCCCTCTCCGGCACGCTCGTTATAGCCGCCGACGGCTCCATCCCCGCAGGCTCCTCAAAGCTCACCGCCGACCTCAGCAAGCTCAAGAGTGATCAGGACCAGCGCGACGGTTTCATCCGCCAGCGCGTCCTCGAGACCGACAAATACCCTCTCGCAGAGTTCGTTCCCACCAAAATCGAAGGCGTTCCCCACATGATCCCGTTCGAGGGCCAGACCGGCGTTGAAATTACCGGTAACCTGACCGTCCATGGCGTCACCAAGCCGGTGACGTTCCAGGGTATCGCCACCTTCGGCCGCGACGGCACCATCGCCGGCCGCGCCAAGACCACCTTCAACTTCGAAACCTTCGGCCTCACCAAACCCAGCATCGCCCGGCTGATGAACGTCGAGGACAAGATCGGCCTCGAGCTCGTCTTCCGCTTCAAACGCAGCTAACAAACGCAAACTTCCCACTACTCCCCTGCCCACCCGGCAGGGGAGTTTGGTTGTCGCAAGAGTCAGGCCGCCGAACGAGCCGCCAGACGATCGAGCCCCACGACCACGAAGCCCGACAACAAAAATCCGAGCGCGATACCAATCGCATTAAGCCCCGTGCGTTCCCATCCAATCTGAAGCACGTTGAGGAAGGGATACGGATAAATACCTGTCGCCGCTCCACGCGCCAGTGCGTAAACCAGATACACCAACGGATAGATAGCCCATAGCAGCGGATGCCGCCACGTAAGCCCACCCTTGCGGCCAAAGCATAGCCAGAAGACGGGAACCAGCACCGGCGTCACCATGTGGAGAAGCACATTCGCCACCGCCGATCCACCCGAGAGTTCCGTCGAACCGTGCAAGAGAAGAGCGTAGATGACCCCGACGAGCAGGATCGAAAGCATCGTTCCACCAACCACGCCTTCCCGACTGGCCGCCGCAAAGCCTGCCGCAATTCCACTGAATACGACCGCCACGAGGACATTCGTCATGATCGTGAAAAACCCCAATACGATCCAAAGGGTCAGCAGCACCGTCCGGCCTTCGCGATAGACAACGAGGCACTGCACGATCAGCCCAACCCAGGCGACAGCAGCGATCACTGTGGCGGCGATGCGCTCTGCGCTTCCTGTCCTCATGCTGACGATGCCTCCCGCTGCTCTACAACGGTGCCACAACCTGTCCCGGCCTTGCCGCGGGAATCTGACCAGCACCCGGCGTCACTATCTTCAGCCTCTCCTCATCCCCATCATCATCCGCATCCGAGTCGTCCGTGTCCTTCACCGGAGGTCGAACCGAAGGCAGCTCAGTTGGCGCGACCGGCACATTCAATGTCTTCTTTGGGGCCAGCGCCGTAGCGAACGCCTCCTTGGGCGACTTTGCATCCGCCGCCCGCATGAAGTCGATCCACATCGGCAGAGCTGCCTTTGCCCCGGTCTCACGCTTGCCCAGGCTCTCCCGGTCGTCGAACCCGATCCACGTCCCGCACGTCACCGAGGGCGAGAATCCCACAAACCACGCATCCGTGTAGTTGTTCGTAGTCCCGGTCTTGCCTCCCAGCGGGTGCCCCAGCGACAGCGCCGCCGACCCCGTCCCATACTGCACCACCGCCTTCAGCAGCACCATCATCGTCCG
>JBDTDX010000062.1:0-5381 GCA_039922815.1 Granulicella sp. | reverse complement strand
CGACATGCCCGCAGTCCTCAACACCCTCATCGCCGACAATCGCGGCCGCATCCGTAGCCTCTACACCGAACCCGGCAGCAAACCAGCCGACGCCCTCACCGCCTTCACGGCCCTCTCGCTCGGCCTCGATGCTGCCCCCGCCCCCCGCGACGTCTCCGCACTCACCATGCAACTCCGCGCCATCAAATCTCCCGCCGAACTCGCCCTCCTCACCAAGGCCGCAAACGCCTCCATCGCCGCCCAGCTAGCCGAGATGAAGGCCGTCCGCCCCGGCGTCACCGAGGGCACCGTCGCCGGCGTCATCATCGCCAAGCTCATGGAAGAGGGCTGCGAGCGCGTCTCCTACGCCCCCATCGTCGGCTCCGGCAAAAACGCCACCATCCTCCACTACAGCCAGAACGCCGCCACCATGCAGTCCGGCGGCCTCGTCGTCATCGACGCCGCCGGTGAGTACAGCATGTACGCCAGCGACATCACCCGCACCCTCCCCGTCAACGGCCACTTCACCCCGCGCCAGCGCGAGATCTACAACCTCGTCCTCGGAGCCCAGCGCGCTGCCGCAGCCGCCTTCGTCCCCGGCAAGTCCACCATCAACGACCCCACCCACCACGACCCCAACTCACTCGACACCGTCGCCTACAACTACATCAACGCCCACGGCAAAGACCTCCACGGCCAGCCCCTCGGCAAGTACATGGTCCATGGCATCGGTCACCTCGTCGGCATCGACGTCCACGACCCCTGGGACTACACCAAACCCCTCGGCAAGGGCATGGTCTTCACCATCGAACCCGGCCTCTACCTCCCCGAAGAAAACATCGGCGTCCGCATCGAAGACCTCTTCTCCGTCAACGCAGACGGCACCCTCACCGACCTCATCGCCAAACTCCCCCACGAAGCCACCGCCATCGAAGCAGCCATGAAACACTGAGAGCAAAGCAGCAGTCAGTGTAGAGTCTGGCGTCTCTGTTGTTTGTCATTCCCGAAGGGAATCTGCGGTTGCCTTGCTTTACGCCAACAGAAAACCTGCTAACGATGTTTTGAAGGGGCGGGGCTTCAGCACCGCCATAAACCCACCCCGAAAGGGCGGCTTTAGCCACTGAAGGAATATCCCCAAACAACCAAGCCCTCCCGATGCCACAAAAACAAAAAGGCCCGGCAACATGCCGGGCCTTTCCATCACCATTCAACCACTAGAACCGAATACCAAATGTAATCGGAATAAATGTAGTCGGTGCGCTGTTCTGCGTAAACGCATTGAAGTAAGGGCTGCTGGCACTGCCCAGCGAGTACGGCCGCCGCGAGTTCGCCGTGTACACAAACTTCGCCTCGGCAAACAGCTTCGTATTGCCAAAACGAGATGGCTTGTACGTAAAGCCCACGCCACCATTCACACCGATAGCATTGCTGGTGTATTTATCGATCGCCTCGTTCGCTTGGTAGTTGTAGCAACCGTAGTAATAGTCGCAATACTGTTGGACTGAAGGAATCGTAAAGGCCGACGTCTTGTGATAGAAGCCCACGCCGCCCGTAATATACGCTCCCGTTGTATCTCCCTGCGCGAAGTTATAGACCGGGTCCAGCGAGAACGACCAGATGTGCCCGTTGCCGTTAAGCTGCGAGAGCGCATTGCCGTTATCGTCCTGCCCGCCAATCGAGTTATATAGAGCCAACTGGTAATTCAGGAGGCTCTGCTTAATTCCAAAGTTCGCCCAGTTGAAGTCGACCATCACGGCAACATTCTTGTTGAAGTTCCGCCCAAACCCGCCCTGAAAGGCGTAGCTCGGGCTGTAGTAGCTGTGCGTACCACCAGTCGGAAGCGTAAGCCCTCCGCCTACCTGGAACGCATACTTACTCGAGCCATCCGCGTTATGCATACTGTCCGTGTAGCGTGGGCGCCCATATCGCCGACGCGGAGGCGGTTGCGTGCTGTCGCTGACCGCGAGAAAGCGATCCGTCGCCGATCCCTCGGTCGCATCCACGCTCGAACTGGAGCTTGAACTCGAGCTGGCATCGTCGGCAGCGTAGAGATTGATCGGCGCCTTGAGCGCAGCCTGAAGATTCAGCTCCGGACGCACTGCCGGTGTCGATGCCGCTGCCGCAGGCCCCTGCGCGTGCAAAAGAACTCCCGCCGTCGCAGCAAAGAAGGTAATGGCCGCCATGCGACCCGCTTTGGTAAAAAATGGTGTAGTCATGTGCATCTTTGTATGGCTCCCTGAGTAATACGAGGTTGCAAACATCCTTGTCCCTGTTGAACCCGAACTTCACGGGCTTGTTGTGTAAGACGCAAACGAATCCAGAATGGATTACCGAACCGCCCCTGACTTTCCATAACACCAACAAAACAGGGCACCCCCAAAGGCACCCTGTTTTCTCTTCCCTCTTCCCTTTTCCCTCTTCTTAGTGAATATCGAACTGCTCCGGATGCAGGCTAGGATCGGACTTGACCAGGATCGTCTTGCCCGACATCTCCTCCATCTCGTTCAGCCACTTCGTCCCCGGGCTCTTCAATTGCTTCACCACATCCGGATGAACCCGCAGCATCACATCGCCCTTGTCGAGATGCTTATACATCTTCCGCATCTCGATGTAGATGTCGTTGCACACCGTCACCGGCGACTTCACCATGCCCGTGCCGACGCACACCTCGCATGTGGTCGAAAGCGTCCGCTCAAGCGACTGCTTCACCCGCTTGCGGGTAATGGCAATCAGCCCGAAGTCATTGAACGGCAGCACCTTCGAAGGTGCACGATCGCTCTTCAGCTCCTCTTCGAGCGCCGCCAGCACCTTGTTCCGGTTCTTGCGCTCATCCATGTCGATAAAGTCAATGATGATGATGCCGCCCAGGTCGCGCAGCCGAATCTGCCGCACAATTTCAGGAATGGCGTCGAGGTTCGTCTTCACAATCGTGTCTTCGAGCCGCGCCGTCTTGCCAACATACTTGCCCGTATTGATGTCGATCGCCACCAGCGCCTCTGTCTGGTTGATCACAATCGATCCGCCCGACTTCAGCCACACCTTCGACCGCAGCGCCTTGTTGATCTCCTCCGTGATGCCGAACTGCTCAAACAGCGGCGTCTCCTTCAGATACAACTTCACGCGGCGAAGCAACGACGGCTGGAACCGCTGCAGGAACCGCAGCACCCGCTCGTACTCCGTCTCCGTATCGACCCAGATCGCCGAGAAGTTATCGGTCACCTGGTCGCGCAAAATCCGCTCCACCAGATTCAGATCGTGATAGATCAGTGCCGGCGACTTCGACGACTCCGACCGCTGTTTAATATCCGCCCAAAGGTTCAGCAGGAACCGCAGATCGCTTCGCAACTCCTCTTCGGTCGCGCCCGAGGCCGCCGTGCGCACGATAAATCCGCCCGAAGCCTCGCCCTTCTCGCTCAGCAGAATCTCCTTCAGCCGACGCCGCTCGCCGTCGCTCTCAATCTTCCGCGAGACACCCGTATGGTTCACCGTCGGCATAAACACAAGGAACCGCCCCGGCAGCGCAATGTGCGACGTAATCCGCGCGCCCTTCTTGGCGATCGGCTCCTTCGCAATCTGCACCAGGATCTCCTGCCCCGGCTTCAGCAGCTCGCTGATCGCCGGCAGGTCCGTCGCCTGCATCGAGCGTCTCTGGCCACCGGACCGGCCACGGTCGCGATCGCCGCCACCGCCCGTATTCCGTGCACGGCCAGAGTTGTCCCCACCCCGACGCACATCCCGATCCCGTCCGCCCCTGCGGCTATCCCTGCGTGCGCCGCGGCGTTCGCTGTTCTGGCCCTCACTGCGTCCGGCATCACCCGCCGCAGGCTCGCGGAACTCCGTCGAAAAGTCGCCCGCAGCCTCCGCCGTCCGCGCCGCTTCCTCAGAGTCCTCAGACTCCTCCTCATCCTCTTCAAACTCGCCGCCGTTCGACTCCTCAGACTCCTCCAGGAAATCTTCCTCGAAGTCCTCCTCGTCCCCTTCGTCCACCTCATCCTTCCGCGTGATCTCGTCGATCGACATCTCTCGGATCATCGTTCGCAGGTCCGCCGTTCCCTCCAGCGCCTCTGCCTCGACATCTTCGTTCTCATCGTCGTGGTGCGCCGCCTGAAGATTCGTCGTCTCGTACTCGTCGTCCTCGAACAGCTCTTCTTCAAGCTCTCCTGCACCCGGCGCGAACACCGCCGTCGCCTCGTCGTCCTCGTGATCCTCTACCTCGATCAGGTCGGTCGTATCCGGAAGCACAGCCTCGTCCACAACCGCCGCCTCGTGGTGGATCGGCGAGGTCACCTCCGTCTCCGCAACCTGCGCAGGCAAAGGCGTCGGCTCCGAGATCATCTCTCCCGCCGCACTCAGGTTCGTAATGTCATGGCCCTGCTCGGAAGCCTCGTGATCATGCTGCGCAGCATCGTGAACCGCCGGCTCCGTATGCATCTCCACAGCCGCCTCCGTCCGATCCGTCGGCTCGGGCGTAAACAGATGCGTGTGCCCAAACGCCGGCTCAACTGGCGCTGCCTCAGCTACGGTCTCCGCAACCGGCTCCGGCTTCTCTTCGACCGGTGCGCTCTGGCGAAACTCCCGCGCCGGTACCGGATCAACCCGATGCGACGCCGAAGCCTCCTGCGGCTCATACTCAGCCTCCGCAGCCGCCTCAACCACCGGCGCAATCTCAAAGTCCGGCTCATGCTGCGCAATTGGTTCCTGCACAGCAAGTTCCTGCACCGCTACCGTCTCAGGCTGCGGCGTTGGAACAGGCTGCACAAAAGCCGTCCGCTCCTCACGGCGCACACTAGCCTGCCCTTCGTTACGCCCTTCATGGCGGCCTTCATTCCTACCTTCAGACCGGCCTTCATTCCGGCGATGCCGCGAAAGCGTCTCGCCCGGCAGCGTCGCCCCGCCATCCCATCCCGGAGCCACAATAAACCCCGACGGCGGCAACGGCGTCAGCACGACGTCATTCGCCTTCGCTACCGGAGCATCCTCGCCCTTGCGATACTTCCCAAGCGACTCGCCCGGCAGAATAATCGGCTCACCTACCGGCGCATCCGAAGCCTCATCCGCGCCGCTGTCCAATCCATAGCTTCCATGCGAAGGCTCGAACCCACGCGGCGCACGAGGCTCACGCGAACCGCCCCGATCCCCACGTCCCCCACTGCGGCCACGATCCCGTCCACCACGATCGCTACGACCTTCGCGGCGACTCGCGTTATAGCTCTGCTCTTCGTCCACAACAACCGGCGCAACAGCACTCGCATCTGCCGCCTCAAGCTGCACAGCCGTCTCGGGATAAAGCTCGCTCACAATATCCTCATCCGACTCGGCCTCAGCCTCCGCCGGATAAACCTGTGGCTCACGCTCTTCATCCGACTGTGCCGTAGCCTCGCCATTCTGCGCCGAAACCGCGC
>JBDTDX010000061.1:0-7739 GCA_039922815.1 Granulicella sp. | reverse complement strand
CCTCATAGCGATAAATTTCCACCTCGGACTCGGGATGAGCCTGGCGGACGGCATCGAGCTGCTCGCCGGCGATGTGGGTGTCCTCTTTGCCGACGTGGACCATGACGGGGCAGGTGGGCTGCTCGGTGGCGAACTTGCCGATGCCGCCGGGATAGTAGGCGACGGCGCAGGCCGGATGGATGCCGACGGTGGCGGCGCGGGTGGCTGTCAGCCAGCTCATGAGGCCTCCCCAGCAGAAGCCCAATACGCCGGTCTTGAAGACTGGCTGTGCGTTCCCGGGCTGCGCGACCTCAGCGAAGGCAGCGGCGATATCGAGCAGGGCCGTATCGGGGTTCAACTTGCCGTAGATGTCGTAGGCCTTCTGCTTGTCTTCGCCGTCGTACTTCAGCTCGAGACTGCGCTCGTAACGGTCGAAGAGAGCGGGGGCAATCGCGAGGAAGCCGTCCTTTGCATAGCCGTCGGCTACGCTGCGAACATGCGCATTGACTCCGAAGATTTCTTGAACGACCACAATCGCACCCTTGGGCGTGCCCTCGGGAGATGCGATATAAGCCTTGAGTTCGTGCCCGTCTGTTGCCTTCAACGTGGTAAAGCTACCCATGTTTCTCTCCCTGGGCCGCCGCATAGCAGATAGAGGCGACGCCACCATTTCATAGTAAGCCCGGAGGAGGAATGAGTTTTAGTGAGGGGAGGGGTCAGTCTTTCGGCAAGGGGGCGGCGTAGGCCTTCATCTCGCGCAGCCAGCCGAGGAAACGGAGTAGCTGCCGACTTTCGGTGCGCATGAGGTGCCAGAAGTCGCGGAGGCCGACCTGCTGGGCGTGCTTGCCGGTGTAGGTCTCGAAGCGCCAGCGCAGGTAGGGGCTGCGCCAGGGGCGAAGACGATACCCGCGGGTCGCGTTCCAGAAAAAGCGTATTGCTTCAAACATCGCGCCGGGCCTCTTCTTCAGTATAGAGATATCTCGGCGAGGCGAGTTAGGTGCCTGGCCTATCGGATGAAGCCGAAGAGATCGGTCTGCTGCTGCAGGCCGCTGATGACGCTCAATAGCGCCTGATGCTGGGTTTCGCTGGCGCTCAGCTGGGTGGCGACCTCTCCTGTATCGGAGGCGACCAGTGAGGCTTGCGCTGCCGTTGCCTGCGCGGCCTGCGTCTGCGTGTAGGTGCTGGTGGCTTGCAGCTTGCTGAGCGAGTTGTCGAGGACCGACCGCTGCGTGGTTAACTGGCCGAGTGCGGAGGTGAGCGCGGTGCTGTCGGCGGTGACAGTGGCGCTCGACGCTCCGCCGGAGAGGTCGGCGATCATCTGGTTGAGCGCGCTGAGAACGGGAGCAAAGACGGCTGAGCCGGGAAGATTGACCTGAATCGACTGGCCTGACGGGGTGACAACCGATTGGACCGCGGTATCGCCCGCATAGACGGCGGTTGCGGGCGTGGTGCTCGTATCGAGCGAGAAGGGTTTGGTGGTGCCCTGGCTGCCGCTGAAGAGGTAGGTGCCTGCGTAGCTGGTGTTGGCGAGCGAAAGGATGGTGTCGCGAATGCCAGACAACTGCTGCGCCGAGGCAAGTTGATTGACGGAGTTTTGCGTTCCGTTCGAGGCCTGGGTCGCGATGCTGATGGCCGAGGTTAGCTGGGTGACTACCTCGCTGAGCGCGCTGTCACCGGCCTGGAGGCGGCTGGACTCGCCCGCGGCGATTTGCACGTAGGTGTCCTGCTGGCTGATGGCGGTGTTGAGGAGGGAGCTTTGCGCGGCGGCGACGGGATCGTCCGACAGCGAGGAGACGCGAAGGCCGCTCGATAGCTCCACCGTGAGCTTCTGCTCAGCGCTGGCGGATTGATCGAGCGAGTTGGCGAGATTGAGGACGTAGTTCGGATTGACGCGCACGATGAGTCTCCTTCGTACCAGGCTGCTTGTTTGGGTCTGTCTCTTTGCTGCCGCGGGCGCTAGCTGACGGCCGTCTGTACACCGAGATTCAACGCATCGGAGAGGAGCTGGTCGACGATGGAGAAGACCTTCGCTGCTGCCTCGTAGGAGCGCTGATACTGCGTGAGATTGGCGGCCTCCTGATCGAGGGAGACGCCCGAGACAGCATCGCGTTGCGCGGTCAATTGCGTGAGCGCGGCCTGCTGCACGGTGTTGTCGGAGTTTGCCGAGGAGACTGCGCTGCCCACCTGCGCGAGGAATGAGGCGAGATAGCCCGAGGGTGTCTGGCCACCGACGATGGTTCCACTGGCAAGATTGGCCAGGGCGATGGCGTTGCCGTTGCCGGTTGCGCCTTCGCCAGCAGCGGCTGCGGCGATGCTGTTGGGATCATTGGTGGAGAGCGCGATGGACGATGCGGCGCCGGAGGCACTGCCCGGCAGCGTGAAGATGGCTGCGCCGGGATTGCCGTTTCCATCGAGGCCAGCTGCATTCTGCGTGTTGACCTGTGTGCCGATGGCGTAGGCGAGATTGTCGAGACTGCTTGCGAAGGATGGGATGGATTGATCGCGTGCCTGCAGGATGCCGCCGAGGCTACCGCCGGTGATGCTTGCGGTGACGTCGGTTGCGTCGGGTCCGGCGAGGATGTGGGTGACGCCGGAGACCTGCGAGGTGGTGAGTGCGTAGGACTGGATGCCGCCAACCAGAACGGCTCCGCTGGAGGTCGTCAGCGAGATGCCGTTCTGCTCGGTCGTGATCTGGTCGAGGCCGACGAGTTGCGAGAGTTGCGCGATGGCTGCCTGCCGCTGGTCTTCGAGTGTGCCGGCGTCGCCGTTAGGGCTGATGACTGAGATCTTCTGATTGAGCGAGGCGATGTTGGCGGTGAGCGAGTTGATCTGACCGACCGTGTCGGTCACCTGGCTGTTGAGGGAGTTGGAGGTGCTCGCGAGCTGGGTCGACGCCGTGTTGAAGGCATTCACCAGCGATGTGGCAGAGCTGAGAACCGCCTGGCGCGTCGCTGCATCCGAGGGATTCGCTTCGAGCTTCGCGAAGGAGTTGAAGAAGGAATCGACCGCCGAGCCCAGCGCGGTTGCGGCTGAGGAGGTTGTGGTGGCGCTGAGGCCGAAGATATTTTCGACGGCGCTCAGGGCCGTTGCCAGTGCGCTGCTCTGCGATTGCACCTGCGTCTGCTGCTGGACGCGCTGCTCGAGGATACGGTCGCGCACGGAGTTCGCACCGTTGCCGATGGTCACTCCCTGGCCGGAGTTGATGCGGCCCAGAGTGACCGAATCGCGCGCCTGGAAGTTGACGATCTCGCGGGTGTAGCCGACGGTATTCTGGTTGGCCACGTTGTTCGCGGTCACGTTGAGCGCGGCCTGGTCGGCCTGCAGCGCGCCTTTCGAAAGATTCATCAGAGCAGTCAGGGTACCCATCGTAGTCGCGTCTCCCTTGTCGATTCCAGATTCAGTACAGAGACGAGTACCTTGAGGTTCGTCCCGGTTATCGCGATCATTTGGCCCAGCAAAGCATGTTTTTCGAGAAGCTCCGGCAACAGCTTGCGAGCGTTCGCAACATCATCCGGAGTCATGGTGCGGGCCTTCTGTGCCATGGCTTCGAGACGGCAAACATCGAACGTCGCGAGTGCGGCGACGGCTGCTTCGAGTTCGTCACACAATATGCGCGCGTGGATTTGTGCGGCCATTGCCTAGCCCAGGAGAGAGTTCAGAAGTTTGTCGGCAACGTCGGAGGAAGAGACGTGATAGCTGCCGGAGTTGATTGCCTGCTGAAGACTCGCCACTTTGTCCATGCGAACGTCGGACGTGGTCAGCGCCTGGGCCAGCAAGGTGCTTGCCGAGCTGAGGCTGGTCTGGTCGCTTCCGGCAGAGACTGCGGCGGCGTTGCGAGGCGCGTGTGCGCTGCTGGCTTCGGTCGCAGACTTCTGGGTTGCGGAGGTCTGCTGGAGCGAGGTTTGAAGGAGATTGCCAATGCCATTTGTATTCATAAATTGTTTGCCGTCCTTGTGGTTTCATCGGCGGAAGGCGTCAGAACTTTAGTTTGAAGATACTAATCTTTGGGAATGTGCGTGCTCAATGGTGACTTTTTCGACGACCTGACGGGCGATGCCGACGCCGCCCCCTTTGGCGATGGCGTGCGCCACGGCCTCGGTGCCAAAACTGCGCAGGGTGTCGTTGCTTCCGGAGCTGTCATCGTCTCCGCTGTCGCTGTCCATACCGTCTTTGCCGGTCTGCATGCCCTTCAGCATCTCCTGAAGGAGAAGCCCTTCGAACTGCTGCGCCGCATCCACCAGCTGCGCGTGTTGCGCGGCCTCTTTGTTGGGGACGATGGAGGATTGGAGACCCAGGGTAATGTTCATAGCACCTCTATCTCTGCTTCAAGTGCGCCTGCGGACTTCATGGCCTGCAGGATGGAAATGACGTCGCGGGCGGTCGCACCAATCTGCTGCAGGCTACGTACGAGATCGTCCACAGTGGCTCCCTGCTTCAATTCGATGCGGTTGACGGGCTTGTCTTTCGCTTCGACGCGGGTCTGCTGAACCACCTGCGTTGTGCCGGAGCTGAAGCCGTTGGGCTGCGAGACCTCGAAGTCGCTGACGATGTTGACGGTCAGGCCGCCATGCAGGATCGAGACCGGCTGCAGCACTACGGTTCCACCGATGACGACGGTACCGGTACGCTCGTTGACGATGACCTTGGCACGCGGATAGAACGGGACCTCAATGGCTTCGACGCGGCCGAGCAATGCGGGAATCTCTTCGCCGTTCAAGACTGCCAGCGAGATTCTGCGGCTGTCGACGGCATGCGCGGCGTTGCGGCCAAGCTCCTTGTTGATGGCATGCGCCATGGCTTCGGCGCTGCGGAAGTCAGCGTCATTCAACAGCAAGGAAAAATCTTTGCGGTCGGTAAGATCGAGCGGGACGCCGCGCTCGACCATGGCGCCGCCGGGAATGCGGCCGGTGGTGGGGTGGTTAACCTGCTTGACGTTGCCGTTGGCATTGACCGAGTAGCCGCCCAGCACCAGCGGGCCCTGTGCCTGCGCGTAGATCTTTCCGTCGGGACCGTAGAGAGGCGTCATGAGTAACAGACCGCCTTCAATGCTGTGCGCGTCGCCAGCCGAGGAGACGGTGACGTCGAGCTTGGTGCCGGGGCGGGAGAAGGGTGGCAGCGTTGCCGAGATGAAGACCGCCGCAAGATTTTGCACGCGGATGGAACCGGCCGGTACGCTAACGCCCATGCGGAGGAGTGTTGCCGCCAGAGTCTGGATGGGG
Source organism: Granulicella sp. (assembly GCA_039922815.1). GTDB lineage: Bacteria > Acidobacteriota > Terriglobia > Terriglobales > Acidobacteriaceae > Edaphobacter. The sequence goes on along the minus strand of JBDTDX010000061.1, from coordinate 2,541 downwards.
AACGTGGTCTGCTGGCTGTCGCCGGTGCCGTTCAGGCCGACGACGATTCCGTAGCCGACAAGCTGGTTATCGCGGATGCCCTCGATGGAGGCGATGTCTTTGATACGGGCCTCGCGCGGCTGCGTGCTGGCGATGTCTTCGGCGGTCGCGGCATCGGGCAGCATGCAGACCAGGCCGAGTATGCCCACGAGCAACAGCAGGCCATAGGCTAACTGCGCTTTGCGACTTCGCTTTCCAGGGCGTCTCATTGCTTCGAATTTGTGTACGATCGCCTGCTTCATGCTGTTGCCTCTAAAAGATCAGGATGCGTTCGAGTAGCCGCACCAGTGGGTTCTGCCGGTAGGTCGCATCGTTCACGATTCCCTTGCCGCGAACCTCCAGCTCAAGGCTGGCGATTGCGGTCGAGAGGACCTGATTTTGTTGCGAGATATCTTCAGGACGGACCAGACCGCGCAGCACGATGGTCTGGGTCTGCTGCGAGAATTCCACCTGCCGCGCGGCTTCGATCACGAGCATTCCGTTGGCCAGCACGTCGACTACCTGGCCTCCGAAGACGGTAGTCAGGCTGGAGTTGGTGGCGCTTTGACCCTGCGCGTTGAGCCCGGAGGTAGAGGTCTGCCCGACCAGATTTTGTAGCGCATTGCTTGCCTTCAACGCGCCGAAAAGGCTGGTGAGTTGAGAGCTTGCGTTCGAAGCGCGTGAGTTCTTCACCGTACCATCGGTCGATGCGGCAAGATTTTCTTCGACCACGACTGAGATCAGATCGTTCGGGCGCATGGCGCGAACATCCGTGTTCATGCGGGTCAGGCGACCGTTATCGGTCCAGATCGCGCCTGGTGTCGGCTGCGCGTTGGTGCTCTCGGTACGCACGCGATTCAGATAGGCACTGAGCGAGGTGGAGGCAATGCTGGGATGCGCCAGCGTGATCTTCTGGGTGAGGGTGCGCTTCGGCGCGGGTGCAACCGTTGCCAGTGCGGTGAGCTGTGGAGGAGCTGGCGTCGTCGATTGAGCGAGGAGTGTGGCTCCGATCAACGACAGGAAGAGCAGCACCAGCAAGGACACGAGCGGCGCGGTTGCGAGGAGGAACGTCCGGAGCGAATGCCGCTCGAAGTTGTTCTGGAAGATTGAGGAGCGCCGGGTCATGGCTCCATCTCCACATTGGCCGGCCCGCGCACGATGCCCGCGAAGTATCGCGGTTGGACGACCTGACCCTCCGCATCTTTCGATGCGGCCAGACGCACGCGGACGTGCGCACCCGCCGCGCCATTTTCCTCCGCGATACCAATTATTTCAAGATGCGCCATGCGGTCGTTCTTCCACAGGCGTACGATATCGCCGGCACGAACGAGGGGAAGGGACGTATACGGCCTTGTGACCGTGGCGGCAGGCAGCGCGGGTGCAGGTGCATCCATCGCCACCACGACCGGGGGACGATCGCTATGATCGCAGCTCTCGATCACTGCCCAGTTACGCCGCTCAATCGAGTCCCAGCGCACCGACGCGACGCGAAAGCCGTGGGCCCCGGCGAGGCCGGGAGCGGCTGCGACGGTCGCGTTCCGGGCTGCCTGTAAAGCCGCTGCAGGAGTGCTCGCGCAGGCACCGCTGACGTTGTCGACGGCAGCGAACGATTTTCCCGCTGCGCCGAGAAGGCAGATCACCGTCATGAGGGTAACGATCCATTGCGCTTTAGCCATTACGCCCCCTAGCGAATCATCCCGTTGATCTCTGAGTACATGTCGTCGGCTACGTGCACGACCTTCGAGTTGCTCTCGTAGGCTCGCTGCGCGACGATCATCTGGACGAACTCCGCAACCACATCGACGTTGGAATTTTCGAGGTATCCCTGCTGCAGGGTGCCCATGCCAGTGTTGCCGCCGGGAAGATCGGTGATGGCGTTGCCTGAAGAGTTTGTCGGCCGAAACAGGTTGCCGCCGATCGAGTCGAGGCCACCGGGATTGGCGAAGGTCGCAAGCTGGAGTGTGCCGAGCTGCGCGCCGATCGTCTGCCCGGGAATCTTCGCTGTGACGACGCCGTACTGTGAGATCGTGACTGCCGTCGCATTCGAAGGGATGGTGAGGTTCGGGAGGACCAGGTCGCCATCCTTGGTCATCAGCGTCCCCTGGTTGTTCAGGTGGAAGCTACCGTCGCGCGTGTAGGCGAGGGTGCCGTCGGGCCGCGAAACCTGGAAGAAGCCGGCACCCTGAATGGCGAGGTCGAGCGGGTTCGAGGTCTGGTTGAAGTCGCCCTGCGTCATGATGACCTCGCTCGCCGCCGAGCGCGTGCCGAGGCCGATCTGCAGGCCTGCCGAGACGGTCGACTGACTCTGCGGGGAGCCCGGCGTGATGAGGTTCTGGTAGATCATGTCCTCAAACTGCAGCCGACGCTGACGGACGCCGGTGGTCGCCGAGTTGGCGAGATTGTTGGCTACCGTATCCAGATTCGCCTGCTGTGCGCTCATGCCGCTCGCCGCTGTGTATAACGCTCGTATCATCGGTCGTCCTCTTTTCGAAACCTTCAATTTCTAAATGCGCGGTAACTCTT